>NZ_QSGK01000003.1:0-265980 GCF_003468125.1 Collinsella sp. AM40-7AC
AACGCGGGGCCCGTTCAGGCTGTTGCGTTGAGATTGAAAATCAACCTGGCGTCTTTCCGCAGCGTGAAGTCCACGCCGTATTTCTTGGCGCAGGGCTTAAAAAGTCCAATGTTGGCGTCGGTGATCTCGATATTGGACAGGGCCGCCCCGTGCTTTTTGAGCTGCTTTAGGCTCTGCTGGCCGTGGTGCAGCTTGGTCTTGCCCTTGTTTTGGGTTTCCAGAAACTTGCGGGCCGCCGCTTGCAGCACTTGGGCCGTCAGCTTGGCCGATTTGATGGAAAAGGCCATTGTCTTTTGGGTTACTTCCTCCTGCAATCGCTATCCCTCCTTTCGCAGAAGTGCGGCGGCACGGTTAAGGTGGCACCGTCAGCCGCCGCAGGAAACAGAAAAGGGACAGCCGCTTGCGCCGGTTGTCCCCGATTAAATCCTCACCCGCAGGCCGGAAAGGTCGTCGGCACGGATGCCAACCAGATACCAGTCGTCCCCGTACTCAATGCGGGTGGGCTTCCACCTGCCGCCCACCATCACGTCAAAGGTTTCTCCACAGTGCAGGCCGCCGTAGTAGTCCGCCAGATCAAAGCGAATGTCGTAACGGTCGCTGCGCTCGTCAAAAATCAATGCACCCTGTTTCATAGGGCCGTCCTCCTTTCAGATTTTTCCGGTGTTCATGTCATGGGCCACCAGCGCGGCATAGTACCCGTTGATCGTGCTGGGCGCATTGAACAGCATAGCCAGCAGGTATTTCTTGATGTTGCGGATTTCCGAAGTGTTCTTGCTCAAACAGTCAAAGACAAACTCGATGTGAGAGCTGTCCAGCTTCATAAACTTGGATTTCACCAGCTCTGCCGGGTAATCGTCCCCGGCAATGCGGATGGTCTTGCGGGCGCTGCATACGCTTTCCACCAGCAAGTCCACAATCTCGTCCAGCGTTTCCCGGTCAATGCCCTTGACGTGCTGGCAAAGGTGTTCGTACTCGATGTTGTCCATGATGATTTGACGATAAATCTCTATAGCGCTCTGTGATTTCGCTTCCGTTCCTTTCCGTTCCGGCGGCTGTGCCGCCTCGTCCTCCAAAGGAGAGGGTCGGGAAAGGATAGGAATGGGATCGGTAATTGATACATCAGTAATTGATTTTTCTTTACTTGATATATCTTTATTTAATTGCGTTGGTTTTCCCAACGTAGGCTTTTCCTGCGTTGGATTATCCAACATTGGATTTTCCAACGTAGGTGAATCCGGCACAGGCTGGGGCTGTTCATAGATCACATAGTCCGCGCCGCGCAAGCGCCCTTGGCTGTCGCGCTCACGGGATCGGACGATGTACCCGGCCTGTTCCAGCTCCCGGATTGCGGCCCGGATCGCGTCGATCTGCTCCCGGTTGATAAGGGATAAGCCTTTGAGCGTATAGTCCCAATCTTCCGGCAGGGAGAGCATTTGCGATAACAGGCCCTTGGCTTTCAGGGATAAGTCCTTGTTCCGCAGATGGTGATTGGACATCACCGTGTAGCCCTTGTTACGCTCTACACGAAATACTGCCATATTCTCAACTCCTTTCACTCGAAATGTCACCGCGTCGTAGGCGGTCAGCTTGCCCGGCTGGTAGGGACATTCCGCATAGACGCAGAATTGATATTTCCAGTGCGGGCGATAAAAGCGGCAGGTGCCGCAGTCCTCCGGCGTGACCGCCTCGCCGCTGTCGTAGTGGTCGAAACCGGGCTTGCCCTGCATGAGCTGTTCAAAGGCCCGGTCGCTGCCGGAAGTGAAGTACATAGGCCGTCGCCTCCTTTCTGCGTTTGGGCAAAAAGAAAAGCCGCAGACTTTTTCAAAATCTGCGGCTTAGCCGGGGAACAGAAATGGGCGCTGTCATGCTTGACAACACCCTGTTTCTGTCTGATTATTCAGTTGTTTTGACCTGCCCCGTTTTCCGCTGCCCTTAAAAACATTGTTTTTACTGGGCTTTTCCATGTTTTCTTATGGCACCACGGTTAAGCGGTACTTCTTTTTTATTAATCCGGTGGCGAAGATGAGCCAACCTGGGACATGGAATAGGTCACCAGCTAATGAATTTTGCAGCACACGCGCCTCTACCATGTATCCTTAGTCCCGAGGGGCGGGGCATAAGGTCGATCGCAAGTTCCGCACGAGCCGGAGAGCACTTAATATGCTCTCCGTGCGAGCAGGACTGTCCGAGCAGGCGACCTTATGCCCCGCCCCTCGGGACGACGAGACAAGGCAAAGGAGCAGCCATGGCAGGCAAGCCGCAAACACTAGCTACGACCTCGGCATTCGAGATCTTAGGCCCCGTCATGGTCGGCCCCAGCTCATCGCATACCGCCGGCGCCCTGCGGTGCGCACAGGTGGCCGCCAGCTTGCTCGAGGGCCGCATCACCAAGGTTACCTTTGGCCTGTGGAACTCCTTCGCGCACACCTACCGCGGCCATGGCACCGACCGCGCGCTTGTCGCGGGCATCCTGGGCCTCGACACCGACGACGAGAACATCAAGCAGGCCTTCGACCTCGCACGCGAGCAAGGCCTCGAATATCACTTTGACATCAAGGGCGACGACGCCTCCATCCACCCCAACACCGTCGACATCGACATGGTCGATGACACGGGCGCCACGGCGCAGGTCCGCGGCGAGAGTCTCGGCGGCGGCAAGATGCGCATCAGCCGCATCAACGGCATCGGCGTCGACATCTCGGGCATGTATTCCACGCTCTTCGTGGCGCACCACGACGTCCCCGGCGTACTTGCCGCGCTCACGAACCTGCTCGCCTACGCACACGTGAACATCGCCTTCTGCCGCACCTACCGCACCGAGGTGGGCGGCCAGGCCTACTCCGTCTTTGAGACCGACGGCACGCCCGATGACACCGTCATTCCCATGCTGCGTAAACTCGACAACGTCGACTACGCCACCTTTATTGAGCTCCCCGGCTCGGCATCATCGCTCTCACCCGGCGTCTCGGCCAAGGAGATCTTCGATGACGGTGAACAGCTGCTCGACGCCTGCGCCGAACTCGGCCTCAACATCGGCGCCGTCATGGCCGTGCGCGAGGCGCGCCTGACCGGCGAGGCCCGCGCCGTCGCCGCCATGCGCCGCGTCCTCGACGTCATGCGCGAGGAGACCACAACCCCCATCGCCAATCCGCAGCGATCACTCGGCGGGCTTATCGGCGGCGAAGCGAAGCTCGTCGATGCCACCGGCCGCAACGATTTGAGTGCAAGCCTGATGGGCGCCGTCCAGACCGAAGCCGTGGCCCGTGCCATGGCCGTACTCGAGCGCTCCGCCACCATGGGCGTGATCGTTGCCGCCCCTACGGCAGGCTCCGCGGGTGTCGTCCCCGGCTGCGTGCTGGCGCTCGCCGATCACCTGCAGCTCGATGACGAGCAGGTCATGGATGCCCTCTACTGTGCCGCCGCCATCGGCCTCAACCTCACCACGAGCGCCTGCGTCGCCGGCGCCGAGGGCGGCTGCCAGGCCGAGGTGGGAAGTGCCGCCGCCATGGCCGCCGCCGCGCTGGTGCAGATGCTCGGCGGCACCCCCGAGCAGGCACTCGACGCCAGTTCCATCGCGCTGAGCAATCTGCTAGGCCTCGTTTGCGACCCCGTGGGCGGACTGGTCGAGGTGCCGTGCCAAAACCGCAATGCCATCGGCGTGGCCGCGGCCTTCAGCTCGGCCCAGCTCGCGCTCGCCGGCATCAAGAGCCTGGTGCCGTTTGACCAGATGGCGCATGTGATGCTCTCGGTGGGCCACGCCCTGCCGGCAACCCTGCGCGAGACGGCCAAGGGCGGCATCGCGCAGGCTCCGGCCGCACTTTCGGCCTGTGCAAAATGCGGTGTGTGCGGATAGCGACAAAGGACGACTCAAAGGTGGGACAAATGTCCCACCTCTTTTGAATGCCACCGTTTCCGTACCACAAACAGCAGGGCAATCGCTATAATGCAAGCCCAGTAAAAACACGATGAGCCGCAAGGCGAAATTCGAAGGATATGCATACGATGTCGCAAAACGATCGAACTCAACTGATTCCCGATCCGCAGCAGCCGAGCAGGCACACCGGCGGCGTTCAGTCGCCGCGTCCTATCGCGCCGAGTCACGGTCAGCAGCGTGGTGCGGCAAACGCTTCCCAACGGCCGAACCAGCAACGTCAGCAGCGCCAGGCAAACGGCAATGCGCCCAAGCAGCCCCCCGCGCATGGTCGAGGCGATCGCGGCCCCACGCGCAAACCCGCCGAGAACAATAAGTCGGGCAAAAAGACGACGCTCTTTGTCGTCCTGGGTCTTATCGTCATTGTCTATATCGTAGGCGTCGTAGCGTTTTCCCAGCTAGCCTACCCCAACACCACCATCGCCGGCGTCGACGTCTCGTTCTCCAACGCTTCGTCTGCCGCCACCAAGGTTAACTCGGCATGGAAGCACTATAAGCTCACCGTGACGGGCGATGACTTTAGCTGGACCTATCAGCCCGAGTCCTATGAGCCCATTGTCGACGGCGAAGCTGCCGCAAAAGAGATTATCAGCCACAACGAAGCCTTTATATGGCCGGCCCGCCTTGTGGAATCCTTGAGCGGCAAGACCAAAACAACCGCTACCTCCAACGAAGTTGATCTTGATCAAGACGTCGACCTGTCCATGCTCTCCGACACCTTTAACCAAAAGAAGTTTGAGGAGGATCTGGGCGCCGCCATCGACGAGTTTAACGAGGGGCGTTCGGGCACGTTCGAAGCCAATAGCTCCTATGACGAGCAAGCGGGCAAATTTACCGTCGAGAAGGCGCGCTCCAACGAAAAACTCAACCGCGAGCATGTCATTAAGTATGCCGAGCTCGAGCTTGCCTCGCTGGCCGAGACCGTAGATCTTACCAAGCTCGGCAACGATGCCTATGAGCCGCTCAATGGAACGCTGACCGATGATCAGATTCAGGCCGCATGCGATGCCGCCAACAACTTCCTGGGCGTCAACGTGACCCTCAAGCTCAACGGCGAGGATGCCGGCAAGGTTGATGGCGGCTCCGTATTGCAGTGGATCAGCTTTGCCGATCCGGCCAACCCCACGCTCGATACGTCGCAGATCAGCAGCTGGGCAGCCGAGCTCGCCAACGGCTTTAATACCGTGGGCTCCACTCGCTGGTGGACGCGCGCCGATGGCAAGCAGTGCGCCGTCGAAGGCGGCGACTTTGGTTGGTCCATCGACAGCAGTTCGCTCGCCAAGCAGGTCGAGGACGCCATTAACAACAAGCAGACCGGCGAAATCGAGATCAAGTACTCCCAGAAGGCCGACACCTTTACCGCAAAGGGAGAGCCCGACTGGAAGGCATACGTCGATGTCGATCTATCCGAGCAGCACGCGCGCTACTACGACGAGAGCGGCAACATCGTGTGGGAGGCCAACTTTATCTCCGGCAAGCCGGGAGAGGACGCCACCCCCGAGGGCGTATGGCAGATTAACAGCAACGATGGCGCCAGCAAGCTCATCGGTGCCAAGGACCCTGAGACCGGCAAGCCAAAATACGAGAGCCCGGTCAGCTATTGGATGCCGTTTGAGGGAAACATGGTCGGTTTCCACGATGCAACGTGGCAAAACGACAAGAGTTTCGACGATCCCAACTCCTACAAGTGGTGCGGCAGCCATGGATGCATCAACCTTCGCCTGGCCGACGCCAAGGCGCTGCACGATTGCATCAAAGTCGGCCTGTGCGTGGTTGTACACTCGTAGTGCAACGCGCACATTCATACAACATGGAACTGCTGCGACCAATCTAACAGTTCCGAAAGAAACCGTCCTATGCGCCCGTCCCAACCGGTGGGCGCATATACTTATCGAGGTTCTTTCTATAAAGGAGACGCTATGCCGAATGTCCCCACGATCACCCCGGGCCCGGATGATACCGAGCACACGCCCGAAGGTGTCACCGAAACGCTTCCTCTAATCACAGACATACATGCCGACAAGGAGAGCGGACGCACGAACGATACGGCCGAGATTTCCGATGAAGAGGCATATGCCAAGCTCAAGGCAAAACGTGCCGAACGTCGACGCAAAAAACTGATTCGACGCGGTATTGCCGCCGGCGTCGTGGGTGCCATCGCGCTCATTGCCATTGTCGCAACCCTGGTTATCAATGCGCAGCCACAGGGCGCTAGCGGGCCTGTGACCGACATGGTGACCGAGGGCACGTTTACCACAACGGTCGAGGCGAAAGGCCAGCTTAAACCCATTTCGTCCTCAGTGGTCTCCCCTTCTGTCGACGGTACGGTCGATTCGATCAACGTGCAGGCAGGCCAATCCGTCAACGAGGGCGACGTGCTTATGACCATTAAAAACGACGAGCTCGATCGCAACGTTGCCGAGGCGCAGCGTGCAGTTGCAGCCGCTCAAGAAGACCTCGCCAACGCACAGAAAGCCGCAGCCGCCGCGCAGGCCACCCCAACGACGGACGTCGATGGAGCTTCCACAGCGGCTGACATCTCCGCCGCATCAGCGGACACGAACGCCGTATCGGCCGCGCAGCGCAGCCTCGCATCGGCCCAGGCAAACCTAGACCAGGCGAACGCCAAGGCCGCCAGTCGCACGGTCACGGCCCCGAGCTCGGGTAGCATCGTGGAGCTCAACGCCAAGGTGGGCGCCACGGTAACAGGCGGCATGATCATGGGCGAAAGCGATACGAGCGGCGGCAAGCAGTGCATGCAGATCGCCGACCTGTCCAAGATGAAGGTGACCGTGCAAGTGGGTGAAAAGGACATCGCCAAAATTGCCGTGAGCCAAAGCGCCAACGTGACCTATCCCGCGTTTCCCGATATCGTGAGCCAGGGCACCGTCACGGCTATCGCCTCGGTGGCAAACTCCGACTCCTCCTCCGGGAGCGGCGGCAGCGTGACCTTTAACGTCGACATCCTCATCGAAGCACCCGACAGTCGCCTTAAGCCGGGTATGACTGCCGAGGTCTCGGTAGTGACCGAGAAGCTCGACGACGTGGTGATGGTGCCGACGATGGCGCTCATGACCGATGACGGCGAACACTATTACGTCAACGTGGCAACCGATGACGAGGGCAAGCAATCCCGTCGCGTGAAGGTGACCGTCGTGACGCAAAACGACAACGAAGCCGTAGTCGGCAAGACACAGGTCAAGCACGACGACCAGGGCAACGAAATCAGCCCTGACGTGCCGGTCACCAAACTGCGCGATGGTGACACCCTCGTCATGGACACCGGAGCGGACGCAACGGCTGACGGCGGCAACAGCGCGGATTCGGGCAGCATGTCTGCCGACGAGGGCATGTAATGCGTCCCGTCATCGACATTCGCAACGCGCATCGCATCTTTGAGAGCGAGGCGGGTTGCGCCCATATCTTGCACAACGTGAGCCTGGCGGTAGATCCCGGCGAGTTCGTCGCCATCACCGGCCCCTCGGGCTCGGGCAAGTCAACGCTCATGAACATCCTGGGCTGCCTGGACAAACCGACGGCAGGCGATTATTACCTGCAAGGGCTCAACGTGGCCGAGCTCGATGATGACGAGCTCACCGAAGTCCGCGCCCTGAGCATCGGCTTTGTCTTTCAGAGCTTCAACCTGCTGCCGCGCCTGTCGGTCATCGAAAACGTCATGCTGCCGCTGGCATACACTAACGTGCCCCGTAGCCAGCGTGAAATGCGCGCCGTACACGCGCTGCAGGCCGTCACGCTGCCCGTCGACCACTGGGACCACCGCATATCCGAGCTCTCGGGCGGCCAGATGCAGCGTGTCGCCATCGCACGCGCCCTCGTCAACGATCCGCCCATCATTTTGGCTGACGAGCCGACGGGAAACCTGGACTCCGCCACGGGAGCGCTCGTCATGGAAACCTTCCACAAGCTCCAGGAGCGCGGCAAAACCATCGTGCTTATCACACACGACCCCGGCATCGCCGCCGAGGCCGACCGTGCCGTGACCATCCGCGACGGTCGCATTCACGACGGCGCGTATATTCCGCATGCACCGCGGACCCTGCGCAGCGCCGTAGATAGCCTGCCCATGATTTCCGCCTCCGCCAACCCGCCGAAAGGAGTGATGGCATGAGCGCCAGCGATCTCA
Organism: Collinsella sp. AM40-7AC; assembly: GCF_003468125.1. NCBI lineage: Bacteria > Bacillati > Actinomycetota > Coriobacteriia > Coriobacteriales > Coriobacteriaceae > Collinsella > Collinsella sp. AM40-7AC. The sequence goes on from NZ_QSGK01000003.1 coordinate 8,076, forward strand.
TCCAGGAAGCCCTTCACTCGCTCGAGGCCAACAAGGGGCGCAGCCTGCTCACCATCCTGGGCATTGTCATCGGCATCGCCTCGGTCATTGCCATGACTTCGCTCATCGGCGGCATCCAAAACAGCTTGGTCAACAGCCTGGGCCTCAACGCAGCTCGCATGATTCAGATCTATTCGTCCCAAGAACTCACTGATTCTGACGTCCAGAAGCTTCAAAAACTGGTGCCGCAGATAGAGCAGATCGGCATTGTCGACAGCGCGTATACCGAGTACAAGACCGGCGATAAAAGCTATACCGTCATGGCACAGGGTGTCGATAGCAACATGCTCGACGCCGTGGGGGCCAGCAAGCTCGTTGCGGGGCGCACCTACACCGATGTCGAGTCAAAGGCAGGCTCGCGCGTGGCGCTCATCAGCCGCGGCGGCGCCGATCAGCTTTACGGCAACGAACAGGATGCGCTGGGGAAAACCATCAAGGTGTCTAACGGCGAGGTGCAGATTGTAGGCGTGATTGATGGCGGCAGCGACTCCATGGGCTCGCTCACGCTGTATATGCCACGCGAAACCATCGCCGGGCTGTTTGGCGACGAGAATCCTTCATTCCCCAGCGTGACGGCACTTGCCGCCGAGGGCTCGGACATGGATGAGCTTTGTAAGACCATCGAGTCCAAGGTGCGCGCAATGAAAGGCATCGAGGAGGAGGATGAGTACGACAGTGTATCGGCGACATCCATGAAAAGCGCCATCGATTCACTCAACTCCTTTATGGGCGCGTTCTCGCTCATCATGGGTGCTGTCGCCAGCATCTCGCTGCTTGTCGGCGGTATCGGCATTATGAATATGATGCTCACCAACGTGACTGAGCGCATTCGAGAGATCGGCATCCGCCGCGCTCTGGGCGCCAGTCGTCGCGATATCACCGCGCAGTTTTTGGCCGAATCTTCGGCGCTGTGCGTCACCGGTGGCCTACTGGGTGTCCTGATAGGCTATCTGCTGGCCTGGGGCCTCGCGATGTTTGCCTCCGGATCAGGGATTCTTGGCGAGCTGGGTGCCAGCGGGCAAATCACACCGAGCTTTTCAATCGCCACGGTACTGCTGGCCTTCGCCGTATCCGTCGGCATCGGCGTAATCTTTGGCTTCTACCCCGCTCGACGCGCGGCAAAGCTCGACCCGGTGGAGTGTCTACGCTACCAGTAAGCCACCACCAACAAGTTGCGGTGAATTAGGGACTGAATATGCTATCTAGCAGTAAAAACAGACACTATTTCACCGCAACTTATTGAAGGGCTGTTTGCGCCAGTTCCGGGCGTCGTCCTCGAGCTATTGGCGGATGACGGGCTTGTACGGGTCGAGCTTACTCGAGGCGATCCTCCTCGCGGGCGGGAGGGCGCGCAGGCGCGGCGAGCGCCTAGCGCGCGAACTCCCGTAAGAGCGCGTCTTCCACTTCCCGAAGCGAAAGGGCCCCGCTTCCCTCGGCGGGACGGGTGACCACGATGCAGCGCGCTCCCACGTCGCGCGCGGCGGCGAGCTTCTCGGCCGTGCCGCCTACGGTTCCCGAGTCCTTGGTCACAAGCCACTGGGCGCCCACCTGCCGTAGCATCGCCTCGTTGAGCTCGCGGGTGAAGGGCCCCTGCATGCCGATGACGTGCGACGGCGAAAACCCCGCGTCGATGCACTTCGTTATAGCACCGGGCAGTGGGAGCACACGCACGAAGAAGCGCTCCGCGAAATCGGCGACGCGCGTGTAGGGAGCAAGCTCCTTGCTCCCCGTCGTGAGAAGCGCACGACCCGGGTTCTCGGAGAGAAAGCGCGCCGCGCAGGCGATCGACGCGACCGACACGACGCCTTTGGGCAGCGCCTCGGCCGGGCGCGCAAGGCGCAGGCATCGTGCGCCCACGGCGAGCGAAGCGGCCCGGATGTTGCCGCTTGCGAGCGTAGCGAAGGGGTGCGTGGCGTCGACGACGATGCGCGCGCCGAATAGCTCGCGCTCCATGTCGGCCTCGTCGAGCCTGCTCGCATGCACCTCGATGCCCGGAAGCTCGCCCAAAAGCTCACCTCCGTACTCGGTTGCCGCGTAGGCACGGGCGGGGATGCCCGCCTCGCTCGCCCATTCGCATAGAAGGCGGCCCTCGGTGGTGCCGGCGAAGATGCGCAGCGCCGGCACGGATGCGGGGGCCGTCACTTCGCGCCAGCCGTGCGCGTGATCTGGTAGAGCAGCGCATTCATAATGGCGGCCGCCACGGTCGAGCCGCCCTTGCGACCCCTCGCGACGATGGCCGGCACGCGTCGCGCGAGTAGCTCCTCTTTCGCCTCGACCACGTTCACAAACCCGACCGGCACCCCAACGACGAGCGCGGGCGCGATCTTCCCCGCGTCCATGAGCTCGGCGAGGCGCAGAAGTGCTGTGGGAGCGTTGCCGACGGCCACGATGAGCGGACCCTCGATGCCGCAAGCTTTGTCCATGCTCGCAACGGCGCGAGTCGTGCCCGCGGCGCGCGCAGCCGCGGCGACATCAGGGTCGGCCATGTAGCACACGGCCTTGCAGCCGAGCTTCGCGAGCGCGGGCTTGCTTATGCCTGCGAGCGCCATGTTCGTGTCGGTGAGCACCGTGGCCCCTGCGCGCAGTGCGTCGAGCGCACAGTGCGCGGCGTCATGGCTGAACACGAGGGAATCGGCGTACGAGAAGTCGGCAGTGGTGTGGATGACGCGCTTCACGACGGGCTCTTCGAGCGGCGGGAACGTGCGGCCGCCGAGCTCTTCGGTGATGATCTCGAAGCTGCGCCGCTCGATGTCGCCGGGCGCCATCTCCTTGGAATCCATCTAGTACTCCACTCCTTCCCTTGCACATATCCCCTGAGCGTAGGGGTGTTTCTCGCACCGCATCTCGGTTATGTAGTCGGCCTTCTCCACGATCTTGCGGGAAGGCGCGCGCCCGGTGAGCGCTACTTCGACGCCGCGCGCGGACATATCGAGCGCGCGGTCCACGAGCGCCTCGTCGACAAGCCCCTTCGAAAGCGCGTCGAGCGCCTCGTCGAGCACGAGCAGCCCCTCCTGAGCGCCCTCGAACTCGGCGAGCGCGGAAGCGAGGTTCCCATCGTGCAGCTCGCACGTCGCGGCAAGTTCTTCCGACGTCATTGACCAGGTAAACTTGTCCGACACCTTCCCCGCGAACACGGGCACGCCGAAATGCTCGGCGAGCAGGCGCGCCTCCCCGCTTTCGCCGTCTTTCAGGAACTGCACGACGACGACGCGGCGGCCTGCGGCGAGCATGCGAAGGGCGAGGCCCATCGCCGCCGTGGTCTTGCCTTTGCCGTCGCCATGATACACGTGGATCATACGCCCTCCTCGATAATGCGGTAGACATACTCCATGTCGAGCGCCGCGCGCACGACGTCGGCCAGGCGGTCGAACTCGCGCGCACGGTGATCGGCTGCGGACGCTGCGCCCGCAGCACCCACGACGCTCTCGGGCAGGCCGCGCATGCGCGCGAGCGAGCGCGCGAGGGCGAGCGCCAACCCCGGTTCGTCGAACAGGCCGTGGAGATAGGTTCCGAACACGTTTCCGCAGGCCGCGCCTTCTGGTTTGCCGCCAATCGTGCCTGCAGGGGCGCAGGAGACGGTCGTTTCGCCGTCGTGAATCTCGTACCCGCGTGCCGTCATGCCGTTCCACACCGAGAACGCGCCTTGGGCGCCCGTGATGCGCAGCTCCGACTGGGCGAGGCGCTTTTCCTCCTTGAACACCGTGCTTGCAGGGATGAGCCCGAGCCCGCGCGCGGTGCCAGCGCCTTCCCTGCCGTGCGGGTCGGAAAGCTCGTCTCCCAAAAGCTGGTAGCCTCCGCATATGCCGAGCACCGGCGTGCCCGCGCCCGAAAGCGCGCGTACACAGGCTCCGATGCCGCTAGCCGCAAGCCAGCGCGCGTCGTCGAGCGTGGACTTCGAGCCGGGGAGCACCACCAGGTCGGGTCGGCCCAGATCGGTCGTCGAGGAAACGTAGCGCACGCCCATGCCTGGCACGCGCGAAAGCGGGTCGAAGTCGGTGAAGTTCGACAGATGCGGAAGGCGCACGACGGCGACATCGATGACGCCGCGCGCCTCGCGGGCAGATAGGCGCGGCGCGAGCGAGTCCTCGTCGTCCAGGTCGAGCGTAAGATACGGCACGACCCCCACGACGGGAACCCCGCACATCTTCTCGAGCGGGGCCAAACCCGGGCGCAGGATTTCCACATCGCCGCGGAACTTGTTCACCACAAGCCCCCGCAAAAGCGCGCGATCCTCGGGCGCAAAGAGCGCGACCGTACCGTAGAGCTGGGCAAACACCCCGCCTGGGTCGATGTCGCCCACGAGCAGCACGGGGGAGGACACGGCGCGCGCGAGCCCCATGTTGACGATGTCGTTTTCGGAAAGGTTGATTTCGGCGGGGCTGCCGGCGCCCTCGATGACGATGACGTCGTTTTCCTCCGCGAGAGAATCGAACGCCTCCAAAATCTGCGGCATGAGCGCCTTCTTTCGCGCGAAGTAGTCCCTCGCAGCGAAGACTCCCTTCGCCTTGCCGGCCACGATGAGCTGGCTTCGGTGGTCGCTTTCGGGCTTGAGAAGGATGGGGTTCATGCGCACGTCGGGCGCGATTCCGCACGCCTCGGCCTGCATGATCTGGGCGCGCCCCATCTCGAGCCCGTCGGCCGTGACACCGCTGTTGAGCGCCATGTTCTGGCTCTTGAAGGGAGTCACGCGCAGGCCGTCCTGCGAAAGCACACGGCACAGCCCCGCCGCAAGCAGGCTCTTCCCCGCGTTTGACATGGTGCCCTGGATCATGATGGGCTTCGCCCTACCCACGGGTATCGACCTCCTTCGCCGAGCCTCGGCCATCCGCGCCCGCCATAGCGCCGCTACAAGAAGCGCCGCCCCGTTCATCGGGTTCGCCTTCGCCCGATGCACCTTCCGCCCGAAGTGCGCGGCTGAACGCCATCGCAAGCCGGGCATTCTCCTTGCGCGTGCGCACCGCAACGCGGCACCAGAAACGGGACAGTACCGAAAACGAGTCGCACGTGCGGACCAAAACCCCCTGTTTATACAGGCGCTCGGGGATGTCTTTCGCCGGCGTGCGGACTAAAAGGAAGTTCGCATCCGACGGCACGACGGAAAGCCCGAGCGAGGAGAGCTCGTGGGAAAGCCACGCTCGCTCGCCCGCCAATACGTCGCGCGTGCGCGAGACGTATTCAACGTCTTCCAGGGCGGCGATACCCGCGGCCTCGGCGACCGAGGAGACGGGCCACGCCTGCCCCGCCCGGCGAATCCCCTCGATGAGTTGGGCGTTTCCGCTGATCAGATATCCCAACCGCAACCCCGCCATTCCGTAGAGCTTAGTGAACGCGGAGAGCACGGCCACATGGCGCGAACACGCGGCACGTGCGGCCACGCTCCTTTCGCGGGCGTCGGGCGCAAATCCGAGGAAGCACTCGTCCACGACGAGCAGCGCGCCCACCTGCTCGCAGCGGCAAGCCGCGGCATCGATCACGCTGGGGTCGACGAGTCGCCCCGTCGGATTGTTCGGATTGCAGAGGTACGCCACGTCTCCCGGCCCCTCGATCGCGCGGGCGAAGGAGGCGGGCACGTCGAAGTCGTCCGCTTCGGAGAGCGGGAACTCCTGCACGCATGCGCCGTAGTACGATGCCGCCTCCGCATATTCAGAGAACGTCGGCGCGCACACGACGATGCGTTTCGGGCGCACCGCCGCGGCGAGCCGCCAGATGATGTCGGCCGCGCCCGCGCCGCAGACGATAGTATCTTCGGGAATGCCCTGGGCGCGCGCTAGGGCGCGAACGAGGGCGAGGCTTTCCCTATCGGGGTAGGCGTCGATTCGAGAAAGCGCCTTGCAAGCTGCGGCGACGGCGCGCGGCGAGGGGCCTGCCGGATTCACGTTCACCGAGAAGTCAATGAGGTCGGAGGCGCCCCCTTCACAAGCGATGCCGAGCGATTGCGTGCTACCCCCATGCGCACGGGCGCGCAGGATTCCCCCGGCAGCCCGGGGCGCGGCGTGGTCTTCCCTCATGCCATCGCCCCCACGGCGAGCACGACCGCCGCGTGCACGGCACCGAAGACGACGAGCGCGCATACGGACGCGGCGAGCATGAGCCTTGTCGCCCGGGCGATGTCGCCCCACTCGATTTCACGGGACGCGTCACCTATCGTCGGTTTCTCAACGAGCTTGCCGAAATACACCGCGGGTCCTGCCAGGCGCAGCCCGAGCGCGCCCGCGCACGCTGACTCGGTCTGTGCCGCGTTCGGGCTCGCATGGCGACGCCTGTCGCGGCGCCAGATGCGCGCCGCCCCGCGCGCGTCGAGCCCGACGATCGGGCATACGGCGATCATGAGCAGGGCCGATAAGCGCGAGGGAATCCAGTTCACCGCATCGTCGAGGCGCGCCGAGGCGCAGCCGAAGTCGATGTAGCGCTCGTTTTTGTAGCCCACCATGCTGTCGAGCGTGTTCACTGCCTTGTACGCCATGCCCAAGGGCGCACCCCCGATCATAAGGTAGAAAAGCGGCGCGATGACGCCGTCGCTCGCGTTCTCCGCCACCGTTTCCACGGCGGCGCGCGCGACGCCCTGCTCGTCGAGAACAGACGTGTCGCGTCCCACGATGAGCCCGACGGCTTCGCGCGCCGCGACAAGGCCGCCCCTCGAGAACGCACGGGCCACGGCCAGGCTCTGGCGGCGCAGCTCGCATGCCGCGAGAATCTGATAGCTCGCCCATGCCTCGGCCACGAAGCGCAGGCCGGAGTGAACCATGCCGCAAAGATGCAGGATTCCCCAGGTCAAAAGCCCACACGCAAGCGGAAGCGCCACGGCGAGCACAAGCCCTGCGGCGCGCGTGCCCGCGGACGTTTGCGGGAATGCGCGCCGCAGGCGGCCTTCGGCCCACGTGATCGCGCGCCCCATGGCGACGACGGGATGGGGAAGCCAGCGCGGGTCGCCGAAGGCAAGGTCGGCCGCGAACCCGGCGACGACGGCAAGAATCGTCATCACCGGGCATCGCCCCCCGAAGCGGGACGAACGTCGCGAAGGCTGCGCCCATCCCAGGTGGCGGCCCATGCGCCGCCCGGCTCGGTATGCACGTCGAAGTATCCAATTTTCGGGACAGCTAGCTCGGAAAGCAGCGCTTTCACGGTACCCGCGTGAACGACGAAGACGGCGCGCCCACTCCCCTGGACGCGCTCCGATTCGCACGCCTCCCGAAACGCCGCGACGACGCGGCGGGTGAAATCGCTCTTGCCCTCGCCATGCGGACAGCGCGTCTCGCACCAGGAGTCAACCCAGGCGCGGTAGCGCGCATCCTCTTTAAGCTCGGCGGCGCTTCGCCCCTCGAAGTCGCCGAAATCCATCTCGCGCAGACCGGGGCACGCCATAAACTCCGCGTTCGGGAAGAGGATGCGCGCCGTCTGGTCGGTGCGGGCCATGCCGCTCGTGATAACACGGAACACGTCACGATAGCACGCGAGGTCGCGCAAAGCGCGCTCACCCGCGCTCGACAGGGGCTCGTCGGTGCCCGCCCCGCTGTAGCGATGGTCTTCCGTGCCCGCCGTGGCACCATGGCGCACGAAGACGACTTCCAAAGGCGCGCCCGCGCCCTGCGTCCCTCGAGGCGCATCCGCAAGGTTTCCTTTGATGACCTGGGGTATCCCGCACGTCATGCGCACGACGACGTCGGCGCGCGCAGCGAGCGCGCATCCCAGGCGCCCCGCGCGCTCGCGCCATTGGGCGTCTTCCGCACGCATAGGGACGACCCCCGAGCCGACCAAGGACAGAATCACAACGTCGAAGCCGATCAGCCGCTCAAGCGCCCGGTCAGCGTCGAGCGCGCGTACGAGTTCCTCAGCACGGTAAGCGACACGGCCGGCAAAAGCCGCGGGCACGCCGCCCTCCGCAAACTGCGCCGCGTCGACGAAATCGTCCGCCGCGAACCCGAGCTTTTCGCGCACGAAGGTCCTCTTCCCCGAATGCGCGCCACCTACCACGAGCATCATAGGAGCATGCCCCCCGCCACCAGCATGGCAAGCATCGCGAGCTCGGCCCATTGCAGAAACCATCCGGCCAAATCCCCCGTCACTCCGCCGAAGCGGGACAGAGCAACATGGCGGTACCACGCGAGCGCCAAAAGCCCCGCCACCGCCATAAGGGCGCCGACGGCCTGAGCGCACGCGACCATCCCTGCAGCCGAAGCCGCAGCGAAAGCGCAAAGCGGCACGACGATCGCCGCGCGCTTCTTCGCAGGCGAGAGCCCCGCGGCCATGCCGTCCGCCCGCGCGGCAGGCCAGCATTCAACGGCGAGCCCCGAAAGCGAGCGGGAGAACACGAGAGAGCACAGAAGCGCGAGGAACGCCCCCGCCGTAAGCGACAGCGCGGTGAAAAGGGAAAACTGCAGAATAAGGTACACAACAACACCGATGACCCCGAAGGCGCCCGCCCGCGGGTCGTGCATGATCTCGAGCTTTCGCTCGCGCGGGGCCCAACTTGCAAGCGCATCGGAGGTGTCGCAGAGCCCGTCTAGGTGGATGCCTCCCGTCACCGCCACAGGCAGCGCCACGAGCACGGCCGCGACGATGGTCGCGGGCACGCCGAGCAGGTTCGCAACGTGTCCCCACGCCGTCATGAGGAAGCCTTCCGCAAGGCCCACCAGGGGAAACGCGGCAAGCGCATGGGTTGACCCGAAATCGGTCCAGGCCGATTTCGGGACGGGGATGCGCGAGAACGTTCCGAACGCCGCGCCGATTGCCTCTACCATCTTCACCTTGTAGGTCCTTCGCCTTTCATCCACACGGGAATCCCGCATACCACTTCGACTGCGCGGTCGGCCAGCGCCGCCACACCCGCGTTCACGCGCGCGAGCGCGCGCCTCCATGCCTCGGTCCCCTCATCGTAGCGCATCCCATCGGCGAACACGTCGACGGTGACCACCACCGTATACGCAGCGGCCTGAGCGAGCCGTTCAATGCCTCTGAGCACCTCGCGCGCCGCAGCGTCGGGGTCATGCGGGGACAAGCCGCCTTCCGCGAAGAGCTCGTTCGCAACCAGGTTGCCCACGTCCTCCAAAAGAAGCGTGCAGCCGCGCGGAAGCCCGGGCACTGCGGCGCCCACGTCACGCGTGCACTCGAGGGTAGAAAACCCCTTGCCCTCGCGCAGCGCCCGATGGCGCGCGATGCGGCGGGCGCCCTCTTCCCCGAAGGGCTCCATCGTTGCCAGGTACACGCGGGGGCCGTCGTGCCCGAGGCACAGGGACTCGGCGTAGGCGCTCTTGCCGCTCGCGGCGGCGCCGATAACGAGCGTCACCGTCATTTCCCGGCCTCGAAATGCTCGTAAGCAGCCATGCCAGTCGCCGTGAACGTCTTCCCATCCCGGTACACGCGCAACGCCGAATCCAGAAGGGGCAGATACGCCATGGCTCCCGCGCCCTCGCCCAAGTGCATGCCTGCGTCGAGTGGTGCCTTTATGCCGAGCTCGCGAAGGAGCTCCCGGCTTGTGGGTTCGCTTGATGCGTGGGTGCCCACGAGGTAGCCCAAGGCGTTGGGGCACAGGCGCGCCGCGCACAGGGCCGCCGTGCAGGATATGACCCCGTCGAGGAGCGCCGGTGCCTTCGAGACCGCGGCCCCCAGGTAGAAGCCGCACAACGCAGCGATGTCGAAGCCGCCCACCTTCGAGAGCACGTCGATCGGGTCGGCGGGATCGGGCGAGTTCGCGTCGATAGCGCGCTCGACCACGTCGCGCTTGCGCGCGAGCGAGGCGTCCGAGAGCCCCGCGCCGCGCCCGACAAGGCTCCGCGCGTCCGCCCGGATGAGCACTGCGGCCACCGCCGCCGAGGTGGTCGTGTTGCCGATGCCCATCTCGCCCGCGGCGAGAAGGCGCACGCCGGCGCGGGCAAGCCCGCACGCGACGGCGATTCCGACCTCGATCGCGCGCACGGCCCCATCGCGAGACATAGCGGAGCCGAGAGCGATGTTGCCGCTCCCCCGCCGCACGTTCGCGCGCACCATGCGCGCGTCTTCTATGCCCCGGGCCATACCCACGTCGACGGGCACGACCTCGGCACCCGCGAACGCCGCCATGCGGCAGGCGCTCGCGGCCCCCTCGCACATGTTGCGCGCGACGGCTCGCGTCACATCTTGCCCGCTTTGCGACACGCCTTCGGCAACGACCCCGTTGTCGGAGAAGAATACCGCGAGCGCACGGGGAAACTCGGCCACCTCGGCGCTCCCCTGAGCTGCGGCGATACACGCGACGGCGTCTTCAAAGTCGCCCAATCCCCCCAAGGGGTGCGCGATGGAGTCCCACGCGGCGTACGCGGCGGCACGGGCGCACTCGTCTGCGGGCTCGATCCGGGAGAGCGCGGCTTCGAGCACGGCGCCCGGCGCCGACGAGAACGCGCGCTCGACTTCCTCGCGGATGCAGGCAAGCGCGGTTTCGGTTGCTTCAGCCATGCCGCCTCCTCTCTGCGAACGACGCTGCGGCAGACGCGAACGCGCGCGCAACGTCGGGGTTCGCAGGATAGTACACATGCGGGAAGCCCGCCACCAGGGACGGGGTGGTCGTCATGCACGGCCAGCCCTTGTCGCGCCGGGGCTTCTGCGCCCAAAAGTCGCCGCCCGGGCAGGTGGACTGCCAGTAGTGGAACTCGTGCGCGCGGATGCGTGTGCCGCGCGGCCCGTAGAGCCCGTCGCGTTGGGAAGTAAGCTCCACGTACCCGAAATGGGACAGCCTTCCCCCGTTCTCGCTTGCGCCCTCAAGGGCGCCCGCAACAGGCCAGCGCCGCCCCTCGCTATCGGCGATTTCGCGCTGCAGGTAAAGAAACCCACCGCATTCGGCGACCGTCGGCATGCCGGATTCCACCGCGCGCCGCACCGCCTCGCGCATCGGCGCGTTCTCGGAGAGCTGCCGCGCATGGAGCTCCGGGTAGCCGCCCCCCAGATAGAGGGCGCTTGTCCCCCGGGGCAACTCGCTATCACACAGGGGGCTGAAAAAGGCCAGCTCGCAACCCAGATCCTCGAGCGCGCGCAGGTTCTCCTCGTAGTAGAACGAGAACGCCTCGTCACGCGCGACGGCGACGATGGGCCGCGCTCCCGCGATCGGCTCCAACCGGTAAGGTTCCTCGCGGATATCGGGTGCCGTCGCCGCTATTTCGAGCAAGCGGTCGACGTCGACGCTCTTTTCCACCAGCTCGGCCATCTTGTCGATGCGCGCGGAGAGCTGCTCGACCTCGTCGGCGGTCACAAGCCCCAGATGCCGGCTTTCGAGCGAGAACGCCTCGTCGGCGGGGATATTCCCCAAAACCGCGACGCCCGTGTGCTTCTCGATCGCAGGCGCCGCGTAGGCGCAGGCAGCGGCGCTCGTCTTGTTCAGCACGACGCCGCGCACGTTCGCACAAGGCAGGAACTCGGCGATGCCGCGGATTACGGCGGCGAGCGATAAAGACGCCCCGCGCCCGTTCACCACTAAAACGACCGGCGTTTCCGTGTCGCGCGCAACCTGATAGCTGCTCGCGTCGGCCACGCCGGGCGCCATGCCGTCATAGAAGCCCATGACCCCCTCGAGCACCGCGACATCCGCGCCCGCGGCGCCGCATGCGAGCAGTGCGCGCAGCGTCGGGGCGTCGGTGAAGAAGCCGTCTAAATTGCCCGAGCGCGCACCCACGACGCGGCGATGAAAGAGCGGGTCAATGTAGTCGGGGCCGCATTTGAAGGCCGCGCATGCAAGGCCGCGGCGCGCGAGCGCGCGCAGGAGCGCGCACGTTACGACCGTCTTGCCGCTCCCGCTCGAGGGCGCAGCGACCATGAAGCGCGGGATGGACGTGCTCACCGGGCGCCGCCTTCCCCACCTGCGGCGCTGCAGTTAGCAAGCGAGACCACCTCAACGGATGGGTTCCCCTCGACAGAGAGGTCCTCCCCGACAGGCGACTCAGCAAGCGCGCCGACTTCGGCAAGCTCCTCGGCATCCGCGCCCGCACCACGCGCGCTGACGAGGAACACGGGGTTTTGCGCCTTCATAAGATGGTGCGAGCCTACAGCCTCGGCACGGGCGGCCGACACCTGGCACGCCTCGAACCCCTTAAAGCGCGAACCCGAGAGGAGCGCGAACGCCTCGGTGAGCGTCTCAACGGTGACGCATGGCACGCACAGGCGAACCTGCGAGTTCTTCTCGAGCGCCGCCTCCACGATGGAGGGAAGCTCGCCCGCGCTCCCGCCGACGAACACGGCGTCGGGGACGGGCAGTTTCGCGAGCGCTTCGGGGGCGACACCGGGGACCGCATGCACGTTGCCGCACCCGAATGCATCCGCGTTCTCTCGGATGAGCCGCACGCCGGTCGCGTTGCGCTCGACCGCCCATACCGACCCCGCTCGCGCGACGAGCGCCGCCTCGATCGAAACGCTCCCCGTGCCGGCGCCGACATCCCACACGGTGTCGGTCGCGGTAAGGCGCAGCTTCGCGAGCGCGACGGCGCGCACCTCCTGCTTGGTCATGGGAACGTCGCCGCGGATGAAGAGCTCGTCGGGAATGCCCGAGGAAGCGTACGGCCAGCGGGAGCTCGCGGCGCGGGATGCGCCCGCAGAGTCCGCCGCGAAAGAAGCCGCCGCGGGCGCAGACGCGCCGGCCGGCGCCTCGGAGGCTGCGCTAGAGCCCGCAGGCGAACCGGCGCAGCCTGCGAACTCGATAAGCATCACGTTCAAGTCGTCGAACGTCTGACCTGCGATTTCACTTGCGGTCGCGCAGGTGATGCGCTCGTCGGGGTACGACAGGCGCTCGGCCACCGTCACGCGCGCGTCCCCGAAGCCAGCCTGCACAAGCTCGCCCGAAAGCCGCGAGGGGTCTTCCCCGCCCGACGTGGCGAGGAAGAGCTCACCTGCGCGCTCGGCCTCGGCCACGATGTCGCACGCCACGCCGTGAGCGCTCGCGAAGCGCCAATCCTGCCATGGACGCGCGAGGCGCGCGGCGAGATACGACGCTGAGCTTATGCCGGGAATGACGCGCACGTCCACCTGCGCGTCGCCGGAGAGCGCCTCCACCAGGCGGCGCGCGCCGCTGAACAGCCCCACATCGCCCGTCATCACGACCACGGCGCGCTGCCACGACGCCGCATCGGTGAGCGCGGCGACGATGTCCGCCGTCTTCACGAGCTCGCATCTCACCACGTCGGGCGGCACGTCGATGCTGACAAGCGCGCGATGAGCGCCGATGACCACGTCGGCGATGTCAATCGCGTCGAGCGCCGCGCGCGAGAGCAAGTCGGGGTTTCCGGGCCCCGCCCCGATGATCGTTACCTTTCGCATGGAATCTCCCGATACCCGCGCGGCGTGACCATACGGCCGCCTACGCGCTTCGTGTCCGCGTTGCCGACGAACACGGTGGTGAACATGTCGGCGTCGAACTCCCCCAGCTCGGAGAGCCTGCACATGCCCGACTGCTGCCCCTCGCGCCCGATGTTGCGTACCCAGCCGCAGAGCGTGTCGGGGGCCTTCCATTCGAGCATAATCTTCGCCGCGCGCGAGAGCCTGTCGGCGCGCTTTCTGCTGCGCGGGTTGTACAAACAGATGCAGAAGTCGGCGCTCGCCACGGCGGCGAGCCTGCGCTCGATGACCTCCCACGGCGTGAGCAGGTCGGAGAGCGACACGACCGCGAAGTCGTGGGCAAGCGGGGCGCCGAGCACCGCCGACCCGCTCTGAGCCGCGGTGGCCCCGGCGATAACTTCCACGTCTACATCGGGGTAGTCCTCAGCAAGCTCCAGCACGGGGCTCGCCATGCCGTACACGCCCGCGTCACCGCTGCACACAAGCGCCACGGCTTCTCGGCACTGCGCGCGCGAAAGCGCCAGGCGGCACCGCTCGACCTCGTGCATCATCGGCGTCGCGAGATGCGCCGCGTCGGGCACGGCGGCGAGCGCGAGCTCCACGTATTTCGTATACCCCACAACGATGTCGGCCGCCTCGAGCGCGCGCCGAGCCGCAATCGTCATGCCGTCGGGGCCGCCCGGGCCGATCCCCACCACGAAGAGCTTTCCCATCACCGCTCCTTAAACGAAAGTTCGATAGTTACCTTGGAAAACGCGACGGTCACGCCGCCGTGAGCGAGCTTCGGGAAGATAAGTTTGCCCCCGCCCGCGAGCGCCGCGCGCTCGCACACATTGTCGACCCCCACCGTCGCGCGCACGAAATCAGATGGCGAAACGCTACCTTCGACCTGCGACAACTCCTCTGCGGAATACGTCGCAAGCGGAATCTTGCGCGCGCGGCAGAAGGCGAGCAGACCCTCCTCGTGCGCCTTCACGTCGATCGTCGCCGCCTCGCGCACGGCCGAAGGCGAGATACCCGCCTGCCCGCACGCGAGAAGAAACGCCTCCCCGATCGCTTCGGCGCACGCACCGCGACGGCACCCTATGCCCGCAACGATGCAGGGCACGACAAGGCGAAGCGGCTCGGGCGCAGGCGCCTGCGCCCGCACGCCCGCCGGCTTCCCCGTCTCACCGGCGGGCACGACATCGCCCGTCGTCTCCGCTGCGCGAACGGACGCACCTGCATTCGCGCCAGCGAACGGCGACACGACGATATCGGCCCGAGCGCGGTCGGACGCAATGTCAACCCCCTCAGGCGGCTGTCCCGAAATCGGCATGTCGGAATAGAGCGCCACGCGCCCGCCCGAAAGCAGCCGCGCCGACACTCGCTTGATGGCCTCGGGATTCGAAACGGCGAGCCCCGCACAGCGCGCCCACGTATCCACCGCCCACACGCCGCGGACGTCGGTCGCCGTGGTGATGACGGGGATGGCCCCTGCCGCGCGTGCCACAGTTTGCGCAAGCTCGTTCGCACCGCCCAAATGCCCCGACAAAAGCGGGACGGCAAAGCGCCCCGCCTCGTCGATTGCCACAACCGCGGAATCGCTTGCCTTCGAGGCGACATGCGGCGCGATCGCCCGCACGGCGATGCCCGCCGCGCCCACGAACAGAAGCGCGTCCGACGCTTCCCACGCGAGCGCCGTCCATGCGCGCAGGTCGGCCTTCCCCTCGCCGAACCCGCGCGAAACGGAAACGTCCCAGCCAGGGTCATCTTCACCTGTCTGCGCGCAATCGGAAAGCGCGTGTGCGGTGCGCTCCGCCAACGCATACCCCCTCTCAGTGAACGCTATGCAGGAAACCCTCATCTAGCGCACCACCATCGTCGAGAAGTAACTGCCCCGATCGGGCACATCGTCGAGCGAGCGGTACACGCGCTCGCCCGGAAGCCCACAGTCCTCTACGAGCTCGGCACCGTCGAAGGCGCCCTCCTCGCGAAGGATGCGCTTCGTGTCCGCAAGCGAGCGGCGCGCCTTCATGACCACCTTCGTCCCCGGCCAGCCGATTGCGCGGCGCACGTCGTCGTAGCCGCCGGGCACGATGTGCAGAGGCGACGACATCTCGGGCGTGAGGTCGCGCTCGAGCGCTGCGGCGACCGCGCAGAAGCTCGGCACGCCGGGAATGGCGCGCGCCTCGAACCCGCAGGCGCGCACGTCGGGCGCTATGCGCTGGAAGGTGGCGTAGATGCTCGGGTCCCCCAGGTTCAGCAGCGCGACGTCGCGGACCGCATCCAGGTGCGCGACAAGCTCGCGAACAAGCGAGGCATGCTCGGCCGCGCGGCGCTCGACGTCGCGCGTCATCGAGAATCGCACGGGGATCACCGTCTTGCCTGTAAGGTCGACGGCGCCGCGCACGATGTCGAGCGCGACCATGGCCCCGTCCGCCGTCTGCGGTGCGGCGATGACCGGACACGATTCGATTGTGCGGACGGCCTTGATCGTGAGCAGCTCGGGGTCGGCAGGCCCCGTGCCCACCCCGTACAGCACGCCTTTACTCATACGTAGCCCCCAATTCCCCGATAACTGCATCAGCGCCCGACGTGCGGAAAAGCTCTCGGCGCTCGGCGTCGAACACGACCGCGGCGATGTCGCATGCGCCCGCCGCGCGGCGGCGCAACCTGTCCTCGATTGCCACAGCGAGCGAGGCGGACGCAGCGTCCCCCACGCCGGCGGCCTCGATTACCTCGAGCGCCGCCGTGGTCGTGACCGACGACATGATCTCGCACACGGTCTTCGCGCCCGCGCCGGCCAAGGCCGCGTGGGCGGCCAGAATCTCCGCGCGGCAGTCGGCGGTACGCGAATGGGTGTCCATGATGCCGCCCGCGACCTTCACCAGCTTGCCGATGTGTCCCACAAGAAGGACATTGGTAAATCCCTCGCGAACGCAGCAATCAATCGCATCGCCCACAAAGTTGGAGATGAAGACCACCGGCGCACCGTTTAGGTGAAAATGCCCCGAGATGAACTGCGCGCCGTAGTTGCCGGGCGTGAGCACAACTCCGCGCCGCCCCATAGCCGCATGCTGCCGGATCTCGAGCTCGATACTGTCGCGCAAGGCAGCGAGGCTGCGCGGCTCGACGATGCCCGTCGTGCCCAGGATGGAAATGCCGTCCTCTATCCCCAGGTGTGGGTTGAAGGTCTTTTCGGCAAGGGCAACACCCTCGGGTACCGAAATCGTCACAGCAATATTTCCAGAAAAGCCGTGCGCGGCGCACACCTCGCGCACCGCCGAAGTGATCATCGCGCGCGGCGTCGCGTTGATAGCGGCCGACCCCACCGGCTGCTCGAGCCCGGGCAACGTCACGCGCCCCACGCCCACGCCGCCATCGACGGAAACTTCCGATTCGCGCGCGGGCACGCCCTTGCTGCCCGCAGCGCCCGTGCCCGACCCCGCATGTTCCACGCGCGCGTACACGAGCACGCCGTCGGTCACATCGGCATCGTCGCCTGCGTCCTTTCGCACGGCGCACTGGGCGCACCCCTCGCCGATACATGCGTCAACCACGTCCGTCTCGACAGGCAGCCCGCCGGGGGTGACGATCGACACGCGGCCCACGGTCTTTCGTGACAAGAGCATCTCGCAGGCCGCCTTCGCCGCGAGCGCGGCGCAGCTCCCCGTGGTGTAGCCGCAGCGCAGGCGGGTCGTCCCGGTATATATGTAGTGCTCGAAGGCCACGCTAGCTGCTCGCCTTTCGATACCCCGTGGCAAACGAAGGGTCGTAAAGCTTGCTGCGCTCGTACGACTCCGCTTGCGCGCCGTTGTGCGCAAGCCCGCCACGAGCTCCGAGCACGCGGCCCACCACCACGAGCGCCGTGCGGTCGATGCCCTCTCGCGCGCCCGCATCGGCGAGCGTGCCCACTGTGCAGCGCACCACGCGCTCCTCAGGCCAGGTCGCCTTGTACACGAGCGCCGCCGGCTCGTCGGAGCTGCGGCCCGCGCCCAAAAGCTCGGCGGAAAGCTCGGCGAGCATACCCGAGCTCAGGAAGATGACCATAGTCGAGCCGCTTTCCGCCATGGTGCGCATGCCCTCGCCCGCGGGCATGGGGGTACGTCCGGAAAGCCGCGTGATCACGACCGACTGGCTGATTCCCGGCAGCGTGTATTCCTGGCGAAGCGCCGCCGCGGCACCGCAAAAGCTCGACACGCCGGGCACCACCTCGTAGTCCACGCCGCGCGCGTCGAGCGCGTCCATCTGCTCCTGGATGGCGCCGTACAGGCACGGGTCGCCCGTGTGCAGGCGCACCACTTCCTCGCCCCGCGCATCTGCCGCGCACATCACGTCGAGCACTTCCTCCAAGGTCATGTGCGCGCTGTCGTAGACAACGCAGGATTCCTTGCACTCGGCGAGCAGCTCGGGATTCACAAGGCTTCCCGCCCAAACGACTACGTCGGCCGCGCGCAGAAGGCGCGCCCCGCGCAGCGTGATAAGGTCGGCGGCGCCCGAGCCTGCGCCAACGATATGAATCATCCGAGCCTTCCCTTCCCGTTTCTCATCGCAACCGTTTACGCCGCCATTCGCGCAGCGGGCAAAACACGGCGCCTGCGGCAGCAATCGGCGCAAATACGCAGGCAGGAGGCGCAATGCCGCCCGCGCTGGCTTTGACACGTTCACAAGTGCCCACTATCATAGTAAAAGTTTCGGCAACGAGCATATGACAATCGGATAAAAGGAAATGACCGGCGCGGCGCCTGCACAGCCCGCGCTGGCTTGCGGAGGGAACCAGGTGGGAATCCTGGGCAAGGGACATTACTGTATAGGACGCGCGGGCGAACCGCCTCGCGCCCCAAGCCAGACTGCTTCGCCTTTTCCTCACGGCATCGCCGTGGCGTTAGCTCCTTGTGAACCCCGAGGGGTGCGCTTTTCTTTCGCTTGTGCCGACAAGCAACTGTCGCCGGGGGACCGGCAAACCGAGGAAAGGAAAAACCATGTCCGACCAGATGTCACGCCGCGGCTTCATGGGCGCCGCAGCAACCGGAGCCGTCGCGCTCGCCGGAGTCGCGCTCGCGGGCTGCTCCAACACCTCCGCGAGTTCCGAGAAATCTAGTGAAAAGGAGAAGGCCGCGAAGCCGGTCATCCTCGTCACGAGCTTCGGCACGAGCTACAACGACTCGCGCCACATCACCATCGGCGCCATCGAAGACGCTATCCGCGAGAAGTACTGGCAGGACTACGACATCCGCCGCGCCTTCACCGCGCAGATCATCATCGACAAGCTGAAGAAGCGCGACGGCATCACGATCGACAACATGACCGAGGCGCTTGACCGCTGCGTGGAAGACGGCGTGAAGGAAATCGTCGTGCAGCCGACGCATCTCATGGCTGGCCTGGAATACGCCGACGTGAAAGACGAGCTCGACAAGTACGCCGACAAGTTCGACAAGATCTCGCTCGGCGACCCGCTGCTCACCTCCGACGACGACTACAAAAAGGTGGCCGCGGCCATTAAGGAGAACATGGCGTCCTTCGACGACGGCGAGACGGCGCTGTGCCTCATGGGCCACGGCACCGAAGCCGATTCCAACGCCGACTATGCCAAGATGCAGGAAGTGTTCAAGAACGAGGGTTTGACGCAGTTCTTCGTCGGCACCGTCGAGGCTGAACCGACCTGCGAGGATGTTATCGCCGCCGCGAGCGCCGCAGGCTACAAGAAGGCCGTGCTCGCGCCGTTCATGGTGGTCGCGGGCGACCACGCGAACAACGACATGGCAGACGAGACCGACCCCGACAGCTGGGCTGCGAAGTTCGTGGCCGCCGGCTTCGAAGTGACGTGCCTGCTCCAGGGTCTGGGACAGAACGTCGCGGTCGACGACATCTACGTCTCGCACGTGGACGACGCCATCGCCAAGCTGTAAACTCGCCGCGCACGGGGGCGCCGGTCGCGTCCCCGTGCAACGGGCATGCGCCTTTCCCCGACTGACGACGCATGCCCGTTGCATTCGCATCCCGACCGCCCACCGCACGGCACGGGCGGTCGAAGCGATTGAAAGGAACCCCCTCCATGTTGAAGAAAACCCTCGTCTTCGCCCTGTCGGCGGCGCTTTGCGCGTTCTCGCTCGCCGGCTGCGCCGGAAATTCAATCGACAGCGCAAAGGCAAGCGATGCCGATTCCCAGGAAAAGACCGAACAGGCGGCCGATGCGCCCGCGGGCGCAAGCGCTGCCCCCATCACCGCCGACAAGGTGGCCGACGGCACCTATCCAATCACCGTAGATTCCAGCTCGAACATGTTCAGGATCGTGGACGCCCAGCTCATCGTGGAAAACGGCTCCATGCACTGCGTGATGACGCTTTCCGGCACGGGCTACGGCAAGCTCTTCATGGGCACGGGCGACGAGGCTGCCGCCGCAAGCGAGGCCGACTTCATCCCCTATGTGGAAAACGCGGAAGGCAAGTACACCTACGACGTGCCCGTTGATGCGCTCGACGAGGACACCGCCTGTGCCGCGTGGAGTATTAGAAAAGAGCAGTGGTACGACCGCACACTTGTGTTCGAATCCGCCGGCGTCGATCTGCGCGCCGACGCACTGAAGTAACGCCATGCGGTCGATTCTTCCCAAGGGGGAAAACAGGAAGCTCCACAGCATCGCGGCGCGCGCGATCGCCTGCGTTCTCGTCGCCCTGCTCGCGCTTCCCTTCGCGGGGTGCAGTGCGAGCCCGAACGCGACCGGTGGCACGGCGGGCTCTCAGGAATACACGGTGAGCGTCTCGCTTTCCGGCGGGTCAGGGCGCGCAAGCATCGCCTCACCCACCACAATTGTGAAGGATGGCGACACCTACACCGCGACCATCACCTGGTCGAGTTCGAACTACGACAAGATGACCGTCGACGGCGTGGACTACGCGCCCGTAAACGACGGCGGCAACTCCACGTTCGAGATACCCGTCACGCTCGACGAGGACATCGCCGTGTCGGCCGAGACCGTCGCCATGTCGACGCCGCACACCATCGACTACACGCTCCACTTCGACTCATCCACCATGAAGGAGAAATCGGGCGACGATGCAAGCGGCGGCTCCCCTGCGGGAACGGCTTCAAGCGCCGCGGCCGACTTCCACAACGCCGATTTGGGCTGCGGCTGGGAGCCGACGGGAGCGCTTCAGCTTGAATACGCCGAGCACTTCACTGTCGACGAGTTCGAAGGCGGCCTGCGGCTTATCTGCGTTACGAACGGGGAGCGCTTCCTCGTGGTGCCGCAAGATGCGAAGGTACCTGATGGGTTGAGCTCCGACATCGCGGTCATAAGGCGCCCCGCCGACAAGGTGTACCTCGTGTCGTCGGCGACGATGTGCCTAGTCGACGCGCTCGATGCGAACGACAATATCATCATGTCGGGCACGAAGGCCGACGACTGCTCGGTCGTGGGCTTCAAAAGCGCACTCGAAAGTGGGGCGATCGCCTACGGCGGCAAGTACAGCGCGCCCGACTACGAGCGAATATCGGCCTCGGGCTGTACGCTCGCCATCGAGAACACCATGATCAACCACACGCCCGATGTGAAGGAAAAGCTGCAGAAGCTCGGGCTCGTCGTGCTCACCGAACAGTCGTCGAGCGAGCCCGAAGCACTCGGGCGCGTCGAGTGGATTAAGCTTTTCGGCGTCCTGTTCGACAAGGAAGACGAGGCCGCGCACCTGTTCAACGAGCAGAAGGCCCGCGTCGAGCAAACGTCGGGGCTCGCGTCGTCAGGTAAAACCGTGGCGTATTTCTACATTAACTCGAACGGGGCCGCCGTCACGCGGCGGGCGGGCGACTACGTGGCGCAGATGATCGAGCTTGCAGGCGGCAGCTATGCGCTCGATGACGCGCAGACGGCGTCGACGTCAGGTTCGTCAGTAACGCTCGAAATGGAGCGCTTCTACGCGACGGCGAAGGATGCCGACATCATCGTCTACAACGGCACCATCGACGAATCGGTTGCCACCTTGAACGACTTCGTAGGCAAAAACGCGCTATTGTCGCAGTTCAAAGCCGTGAAGAACGGCAACGT
This sequence comes from Collinsella sp. AM40-7AC, assembly GCF_003468125.1. Taxonomy (NCBI): domain Bacteria; kingdom Bacillati; phylum Actinomycetota; class Coriobacteriia; order Coriobacteriales; family Coriobacteriaceae; genus Collinsella; species Collinsella sp. AM40-7AC. Next base: position 29,428 of record NZ_QSGK01000003.1, read on the forward strand.
CTGGGTCACAAGCGCCGACATGTACCAGCAGATGACTTCTACCGCCGACATTATCGACGAGCTGCACGGGGCGTTCACCGGCGATGACGCGAGCGACTTCCATTATCTGAGGAAGCTCGGTTAGCGCCATGAGAAGCCGGCTTTCCATGGCATACGACGAATCGGGGCGCGCCGCGCGGTGTCGCGTCGTGACGGCGCTGCTCGCTGTTGCCCTCATCGTGCTCGTCGGGGCCAACCTGTGCATCGGGAGCGTGCTCGTGCCCGCAGACCACATCCCCGGCATCCTTTCGGGCGGCGCGGCCAATTCCATGGAAAGCCAGGTCATCTGGGAGATTCGCCTGCCGCGCGTGCTTTCAGCCGTGCTTCTCGGCGGGGCACTTTCGCTTTCCGGGTTCCTGCTGCAGACGTTTTTCAACAACCCCATCGCCGACCCGTTCATCTTGGGTGTCTCCTCGGGCGCAAAGTTCGTCGTCGCGCTTACGATGATCGTACTTCTAGGCGCGAACATGGCCATGTCTTCGCCGGCCATGGTGGCCGCAGCGTTTCTGGGCTCGCTTATCACCATCGGCTTCGTGCTCCTCATCGCACGGCGCATAAGTTCCATGGCCATGCTCATCGTGGCGGGCGTCATGGTGGGATACATCTGCTCGGCGGCGACGAACTTCCTCATCGCCTTCGCCGACGACCAGTCCATCGTGAACCTGCACAACTGGTCTTTGGGTAGCTTCTCGGGTTCGAGCTGGGACGACATCGCGGTCATCGCGGTCGTGGTGATCACCGTGAGCGCATGCGTATTCGCGATATCGAAGCCCCTTTCCGCCTTCCAGCTGGGAGAAGCCTACGCGAAAAGCGTCGGCGTGAACGTCGAACGCTTCCGCGTGGTGCTCGTCCTTCTAGCGAGCATGCTCTCCGCCTGCGTGACCGCGTTCGCTGGTCCGGTGTCGTTCGTAGGCATCGCGGTTCCGCATCTCGTGAAGTCGGCGCTAAAGTCGTCGAAGCTCATCCGCGTGATTCCTGCGTGCTTCTTGGGAGGCGCCATCTTCTGCGCGGGCTGCGATTTGATCGCGCGCACGCTGTTCTCTCCCGTCGAGCTTTCCATCAGCGCCGTCACCGCCATCTTCGGCGCTCCGGTGGTTATCGCGCTCATGTTGAAGAAGCGGGTGAGGTAGATGGGGGAATTCGTGCCGCGGCCCAAAACGCTCGGAGGGGACATTCCATGCTTAGACAGTCCTGAGCTCGCACGAAAGCGCCAGAAGGCACTTTCGGCTCGTGCGGAACTGCGCGCGGAACGCCTCCTCCGAGCGGAGCCGAACCTCGAAACTACGGTCGAAACGCAGGCTGACGGAGCGCCGCTTTTCCACATAAGCGACCTGTCGGCGGGCTACGACAAGAAGGTCGTAGTCGAAGGCGTCGATCTGGAGGTTCGCGCGGGCGACGTCGTGGCGCTCATCGGGCCGAACGGCTCGGGCAAGTCGACCATCTTGAAAACCATCACACGCCATCTGGCACCGCTTGCCGGCGCGGTCGAGCTCGACGGGCGGGAGATTTCCCGATGGAAGACGGCGGAGTTTGCAAGGAACCTTGCCGTTATGCTGACAGATCGCCCCCGGACCGAGCTCCTCACCTGCCGCGATGTCGTAGAGGCGGGAAGGCACCCCTACACCGGGCGAATGGGCACACTCTCGCCCGACGACCATAGTCGGGTCGACGAGGCCATGAAAACCGCACATGTGGAAGAGCTCGCCGAGCGCGACTTCATGCAGATAAGCGACGGGCAACGCCAGCGCGTCATGCTCGCACGCGCCATCGCGCAGGATCCGCGTGTGCTCGTGCTCGACGAGCCCACGTCATATCTCGATATCCGCTACCAGATCGACCTGCTGCGAATACTTCGCCACCTTGCGAAATCGCGGAATGTGGCTGTCATCATGTCCATCCACGAACTCGAGCTCGCGCAGAAAAGCGCCGACAAGGTGATTTGCGTGAAGGACGGCCGGGTCTTCCGCGCCGGCGCACCCGAGGACATATTCACGCGCGAGACGATTGGCGAGCTCTACGGCCTTCAACATGGCACCTTCAACGAGCGCTTCGGCAGCGTGGAAATTGGACGCCCGCACGGCGATGCGCACACGTTCGTCATCGCCGGCGCAGGTACGGGGTCGGCTGTGTTTCGCCAGCTCATCCGGCAGGGCAAGGCGTTCTATACGGGCGTTCTGCACGAAGGGGACATCGACTGCGAGCTCGCGCGCGACCTGGCGGCGGAATGCGTGGCCGAGCGCGCCTTCGAGCCGATCGGGGATAGAACCATAGCCCGCGCCAAAGAGCTCCTCGTCCACTGCGCGCTCCTTATCGTGTGCCCCGTCGCCTTCGGCACCATAAACGCCCGCAACGCAGAGCTCGTCGAGTTCGCACGCTCGCATGGTATCGAGGTCATGCGAGCGTGCGAAGGCGCATCGGAGGATTCCCAATTGGAGTGGGAAGGATAAACTGGACTTTCATTTAAGGATCCTCAGGCTATAGCTCCTACGCCGGCGAGGTCTCCAAGGCGCCGGAGAACCTCGTGAACAGGAATTTCCACGCCGACGAGCCCAACTAGACCTAATCCAAGCGAGATTCCAAACTCGAAAGACCGCTCAACGTCAGAGTATTAGCAACCTCCGAGACACGCTCGATAGGAACCGAGCCGTCAGACAGTGCCCATGTGCGATAGATACCGATAATACCCGACAGCAAAAACGCCAGATAGTAGTCGAACATCTCGTCCTTGAGACCGTGGGGCAGCAGATCGCGCTCGGCAATCTCGTGCTCGAGCGGCGCACGAAGACGAGCCATAAAATCATCGAGCGGAATGTTCTCGATCAGCTGACGATTGAGCACCAAGTTGTTGCACAGTGCCTCGTTAACGGTTTTAAACAAGGTCGCCGCCGCGCCCAGGGCGCGCTCGTTGGTGTCACCGTCCATTGAAGCAAGCGTTTTCTCGACCGAGTCGACAATCATCTCCACCACATCGACGGCAATGCCATCGAGCAGGCCGTCAACCGTACCAAAGTGAACGTAAAAGGTCTTGCGGTCGACATTGGCCTCGCGCGCGATGGCACTCACCGTAATGTCTGCCAGCGGCTTTTCCATGAGCAGGCGCTCGAAAGCGGAAAGGATGGCATTGCGGCTGCGAACGATGCGGCGATCAATACGCGGTTTGCTGGTGGCCATGGGCGTGTCCCTTCGATATACGGGCATTCATCAACAGATGAGAGATAATCTACGTAAGAGGATTATCCCCCATACAGCACAAATATGCCCCGCATCATGAAGAACGCACGACTGCCCTACTGCGACTTAGGGTGCTTCTTCTTATTGAGTGCCGACGGAGATACGCGAATACCGTCGCCCGTCTGGCGCACATAGGCTTTATGAGCCGGCTTGGCGGTCCCAGAAGCCTTCTGAGCGTGCTTCTTGGGATCAACGGTAACCGCATTCGTGGGGTGCGGCTTAGTGGGCGCAGAGGGCGTCTGAGACGTGCGGCCGAGTTTGCGCATCACGCGATCCCAGCGCGCATGGATGCTCTCGTTGTGGGCGCTCTTAAGTCCCAGCAGGGGCGCAGCCAAAATGGTCGGCGCAATAAACGTAATGAGGCGCCACAGCAGATAGCCGGCGGTCGAAGCCGACCCAAAGAAATGACCCAAGAACAATGCAAAGCCGCCCTCAGCGCCACCAGTTCCACCGGGCAAGGGAACCGCAGAGCTCAGCAGCTGGACAAAGGCACTCGCGGCCATGACCGAGAAAAAGTCGACCTCGTGATGGCCAAAGGCAAGCATCAGGAAATACGGAACCAGATAGAAAAACGCGAGCTGCAGCATGGTGATAAACACGGTGAGCAGCATGGAAGAAAAATGTCCGGCCGAAAGCTTGAACTTCTCGGAGAAGGAGTAGATCTCGCCGTCGACAAACGTGCGCCATCCCTCGATCTTAGTGGCCGAGACACCTATGCGCTCGAGCCAATTGATGATGCAATGGGCGACGCGCGTGACGGTCTTAGGCATGAGCGCGACGGCGAAGATGCCCAGCAAGATGCAGCAGTGCCCACCAAAGCTAAAGACGCACAGCAGCGTCATGTCGCCATAGCGCTCGGCAAAAAACGGCATGCGGGCAAGCAGTAGGATAGCGCCCCAGGCAACGAGGCCAAACTGGTACACGATAAAGCGCGTGAACTGCGTGGCTCCGGCCTCGCCGACATTTTGGCCCGCTTTGGTCAGACGGTAGATCTGGGCGGGAGTCGAGCCCATCATCATGGGCGTGAGGTTGCCAAAAAAGATGCCGCTCGCCTCGACCGAGATCAGGTCGCGAATGCCGACGGGTGAATTGGGGTCGAGCCAGACGGCGATCGCATAGGCCACAATGCCAAAGAACAGATACATGAACATGCATAGACACGCGGCAACGAGCCAGGGCGCCTGGACGCTCGACATAGCGGCCCAAAACTGCCCCATCTGCCCGGTTACCACCAGATAGACGATATAACCCACCAGCACGACGCCGATAAAGATGGCGCCGCGGCGTGCACTCTTATTGTCATCGCCGCCCGAGGCCTCAACCTCGACCTGGGGCTTGGACGTATGCTGAGAGGACTCCGTCATGAGACTCCTTCTAACAGTCAAAATATCTTGGTTATTGTACCCGTAAGGGTCATAAGCAGAACGCAAAGCTCTTGTTCAAACGGGAATGACAGACAGTTGTTTGATAATAAAAAACCCGGCCTTCCATGGAAAGACCGGGTATCAGATGCGTGGTAGCCCGTACCAGATTCGAACTGGTGATCTCCGCCTTGAGAGGGCGGCGTCCTAAACCGCTAGACGAACGGGCCATAGGCCTCGGCAGAAAAGAAGTGGTAGCCCGTACCAGATTCGAACTGGTGATCTCCGCCTTGAGAGGGCGGCGTCCTAAACCGCTAGACGAACGGGCCACATGACATCTGCACTGCCGTGCTGCGAGGAAATATATTACGGGACAAAAAACATCAGCGCAAGAAGAAATTCCAAATTGCCGAAAAATTGTCGACAGGTTATGGAACGCGCAGGTCAACTAATTAGCTAATTCAAGTTGAGATGAACCAAAAGGGTTTCGCGATCGTTGGGGATGTTGTCCTCGATAACGGCTTCGAGGGCGGCGTTGAGTAGCTGGCCTAGCTCGGGCCCCGGCTTCACACCGGCACGAATCAAGTCGCCGCCGTTGATAGCAAGCATCTTGAGCGAATAGGGCTCCCCCGCCTCCAACAAATCATGGGCGAGTGAGCGCATCTCTTCGATCGTCTCGACGTAATAGAAGCACGACGGCGCCTTGCCCAGCGTGTCGGCACGCTTAAGGTCCATAAGCTCGTCCATCAGGCGCGGCGTATCGACGCCCTCGCCCGAAAGCAAGCGCATCATATTGAGCAAGCAGGAGCGCTCGGGGCGCAGCGGCTTGTCGTGGTACTTAATGAGCAGGCACACGTCGCGGACCAAGTCGTGCGAAAGCGCCAAGCGATCCATGATGGCGCGCGCCTTCTTGGCCCCGAGCTCGGGGTGACCGTAAAAGTGGCCGCTGCCCGCATGGTCGACCGTAAAGCAATCGGGCTTGGAAACGTCGTGCAAAAACGCCGCCCACATTAGGCTCATTGAGGGTGTAAAGCCGTCGCACAGCGCCAACTCCCCCGCCACCGTCAGCACACGGGCGATATGCTCGTAAACGTTAAACGCATGATAGACGCTGCGCTGATCAAACCCGCGACCCGCTGCCAACTCGGGCACGGCGGCGCAGATGAGCTCGGGGTAGCGCAGCATGGCGTCTCCCCCGTGGCCGGTCGAAAGGATACCCTCGAGCTCAATGCCCACGCGCTCGCGCGCCACAGCATCGAGCAGCGGCGCGCACTCGGCAAGCGCCTGTTTAGTCTTAGGCTCGATCATAAAATCCAGACGGCAGGCAAAACGCACCGCGCGCAGCATGCGAAGCGCGTCCTCGTTAAAACGACGCTTGGGATCTCCAACGGCGCGGATGAGCTTGCGGTCTAGGTCGCCCTGACCATCGTAGCGGTCGACAAGACCACGCTCGGGATGCCAGGCCATAGCGTTAACGGTAAAGTCACGACGCGCCAGATCGTCCTCAAGCGACGCCGCACGCTCCACACTCTGGGGATGGCGGCCGTCGGTGTAAAAGCCGTCTAGGCGGTAGGTGGTGACCTCAATGCGCTCATCATCGCAAATAGCCGTGATGCCGCCAAATTTTATGCCCGACTCAACCACGGCAATATCAGCCGCTTCGAGCGCCTCTTTGGACTCCTGCCACAGGCCGCTGCAGCACATGTCAACATCGTGGCTGGGGCGTCCCATCAGGGCATCACGTACCCAACCGCCCACGTACCAGGCCTCAAGACCTGCTGCCTCAAGCGCACGCAGGACACGGATAGAGGCATCGGTCGGCTGCGTACCGTTGAGCGAAACATTGCACATGCCTATGGCCTCCTGCGACTATCAAATTGGCTATCGATTGCGTCTGCAAGAAGTCTAGCAAGAAACAGCCTCCACTGCACACGCAAGTCCGATAAACAAAAACGCATCCGTCCTGGTCTAAGACGGATGCGAAATAATTGAACTATTCAGGCAAGGTGCCGGAACTAGCAAACCTGACGGATTGCAATACCCTTCTGATACTCATCGACCTTGGCAAAATCGCCCAGACCCGGGCACTCGACCACGTTGGCGCCGGTGGCCATCGAGAGGCGCAGGGCATCCTCGACGCGCTCGGGGGCATCGTGCCACACGGACAGGAAGGCGGCCAGCGAGGAGTCGCCCGCGCAGACGGTCGACAGCAGCTTGACGTCGAAAGTGCGGTTGGCAAACCAGATGTGCTCGCCGTTGGAGAAGTACGCGCCGTCGCCGCCGAGCGTCAGCAGTACATTCTTAGCGCCCTTGGCGTGCAGCTCGGCCATGGCGCCCTTGACGGACTCGTCGTCGCCACCGCTCACCTTAATGCCAAAGATGTCGAGCAGCTCGTCGTCGTTAGGCTTAATGAGCAACGGCTCCATAGCAATGAGGTCGGCCAGCTGATGGCTCGAGATATCGAGCACGAACTCGGCGCCCTTCGCCTTCACGCGACGCAGGACCTCTGCCAGGAAGCTCTCGGAGGTGTTGGGGGGCAGCGAGCCGCTGATAACCAGGCAGGTCATGTCATCGAGCGAATCGATAAGCTCAAACATCTCCTGCTCGTTGGCTTCGTTGATGGCGGCACCGGCGTTGACCATGTTGTACTCGGTGTCGGGACCGGCGTTGAGGAACACGTTAACACGCGTGATGCCGTCAGTCCACACGGGCTTGACGGGCACGCCCAGGGCCTCGGCGCCCTTAACGATATACTCACCCGAGAAGCCGGCGAAGAAGCCCAGGATCGTGGTGTCGACGCCGTAGTGGTCGAGCGTAAACGAAACGTTGAGACCCTTGCCGTTGGGGGTGTAGACAGCGTTACGGGTGCGGGTAACGGTGTTGGCGGACAAGCCATCGCAGGAGATGTTGTAGTCAATAGCGGGATTTGCAGTAAGCGTGTAAATCATGAATGTTCCTTTCACGAAGCAACGTGTTAATGAAAGTATATTCCACGCTTCGGCAAAAGGCTACAACAACTCGGTGAACGGTGTGGAACGCGTGAAGCGCGGCTCCGAGGTTCGAGTGGGACAAAAAACGGCGCCCCGGTCGAAACCGGGACGCCGTATGCGCACGAGTTTGTCGTGTTTCGCTTACTTGCGATCGAGCTTGCGAACGGCAACGCGCTTGCTGTACTCGTCGACGTGACCAAAGTCGCCGATGCCGACGGACTCAGCAACGTTGGCGCCGGTGGCCATAGCGAGCTTCATGGCCTCCTCGACGTTGTCGCGATCCCTGTACCACTTGTGCAGGAACGCAGCGAGGGTGCAGTCGCCGGCGCAGACGGAAGAGACAAGCTTGATGTTGAACTCACGCTTGGCATACCAGATGTCCTCGCCGTTGGAGAAGTAAGCGTCACCGCGGCTACCACGGGTGAGCAGCACGTTCTGGACGCCGGCCTCGTGAGCCAGCTTCATGGCAACGCGGACCTCGTCGTCGGTGTCGACCGGCACGCCGAAGATAGCCTTCATCTCGTGATGGTTCGGCTTAATGAGCAGCGGCTTCTTGTGAGCGAGCTCCTTGAGCTTGTCGGAGGACAGGTCCAGGACGACGTCGGCGCCACGGGCCTGAGCGTGCTCCATGACCTGAGCCAGGAAGTCGGGCGTAGCTTTGGGAGGCACGGAGCCGGAGACGATCAGGCACTCAAGGTCGCCCGCGGTGTCCAGGATGTTGTAGAGCTCCTCCTGATGCTGCGGCGTGATCGGAGCACCGGGGTTCAGGATGCCGTACTCGTGCTGGCCATCGTTGACGTAGGTGTTGATGCGCGTGATACCGTCGGTCCAGACCGGGCGGCAGAGGCAACCCAGGTTCATGACCTCCTCGACGATGAACTTGCCCGTGAAGCCGGCGAAGAAACCGAGCGCGACGGTGTCGACGCCCATCTTCTTAAAGGCGAAGGACACGTCGAGGCCCTTGCCGTTAGCCGTGTAGCTGGCCGAGCCGGTGCGGACGTTCTCGTCGGGCTCGAGCGGAGAGCTCGAAACCGTCATGTCGACAGCCGGGTTAGCGGTTAGCGTGTAGAACATTTACAGTACCCCCTGTATATGTGAGGGCCGCGTGGCCGGCCCATTCCAACCACGCGGTTACCTCTGATACCAAATTAGCGAGCTGCGGACTCGAGCAGTGCCTTGACCTCGGCAGCGGTGTTGCAGGCGAGCGCCTTCTCGGCGAGCTCGTCGCACTCGGCCTTGGTCCACTGGCTGATGGTCTTGCGGGCGCGCAGGATGGACGGAGCGCTCATCGAGAACTCCTCCAGGCCCCAGCTGATCAGCAGCGGCTCGAGCAACGGATCGGCAGCGGCCTCGCCGCACATACCGACCATGATGCCGGCCTTCACGCCGCTCTCGATGATGTTCTTGAGCGAGCGGAGCACGGCGGGATAGTAAACCTGGTACAGGTTGGAGATGGTGTCGTTGCCACGGTCGGCGCACATGGTGTAGCCGATCAGGTCGTTGGTGCCGATGGAGAAGAAGTCGGCGACCTCGGCCAGGCGGTCAGCGAGCAGCGAGGCGGCAGGCGTCTCGACCATGATGCCAACCTCGATGTTCTCGTTGAACTTGCGACCCTCCTCGGTCAGCTCGGCCTTGCACTGCTCGACGAGCTCCTTGACAGCCAAGACTTCCTCGACGCAGGTGACGAGCGGGATCATGATCTTGACGTCACCGAAGGCGCTGGCGCGCAGCAGGGCGCGGAGCTGGACCTTGTACTGGTCGGGGTTGGCCAGGCAGTAACGCACGGCGCGGAAGCCCATGAAGGGGTTCTCTTCCTTGACCATGTGCAGGTACGGAATCTCCTTGTCGCCACCCACATCGAGCGTGCGGATGATGACCGGAGCGCCCTTGAGCGCGCTGGCGACCTTACGGTAGGCGTTGAACTGCTCCTCCTCGGAAGGAAGCTCAGCAGAGTCCATGAACAGGAACTCGGAACGGAACAGGCCGATAGCCTCGGCGTCGTGATCGAGCGCGTTGGGCACGTCATCGGGGTTGCCGATGTTGCAGGCAATGATCTTCTTGATGCCGTCGGCAGTCACGGACGGCTTGCCGCGGAAGGCCTCGAGAGCCGCCTTCTCGGCAGCGAAAGCCTCGGCCTTGGCAGTGTAAGCGGCGAGCGTCTCCTCATCGGGATCGGCCTCGACGATACCCTTGCCACCGTCGACGACAACGGTCATGCCGTTGCGCAGTGCGGTGCAGCTGTTGGAAACCGAAAGGACAGCCGGGATCTCGAGGGCGCGCGCAATGATTGCGGAGTGCGACGTGCGGCCACCAGTCTCGGTGACGATACCGGCAACGTGCGCCTTATCGATCGTGGCGGTCATGGACGGCGTGAGGTCGTGCACGACAACGACGGTGTTCTTGGGCAGGACGGAGAGGTCGACGACCTCCTTACCCAGCAACTCGGCCAGAATGCCGGTACGGATGTCGGCGATGTCGGCCGCACGCAGACGGAACATCTCGTCGTCCATAGACAGGAACATGTTCTCGAACATGGTCGAGGTGTCCATGAGCGCCTGCTCGGCGCAGGTGCCGCCGTCAATGGCGGCGTTGATGGCGTCGGTCATGCCCGGATCCTGAGCCAGGACAATGTGTCCGCTCATGATCTCGGCCTCGGCCTCGCCCACCGTCTCCTTCATGTGGTCGGCCTGAGCCTGAGTCTTCTCGCAGAAGACCGAAAGAGCGGTCTGATAGCGTTCCTTCTCTGCTGCCGAATCGGCAACCTCGTGCGGCTCAAACGTCAAGTCGGGATCGACGGCGACCATAACGGTGCCGATACCGATGCCCTCGGAAGCGTTGACTCCCTGATACATTCCCATTCCTCTCTCCGTGTCATGTGATAAAGCGTTTTGCCATATCCATGACAAAAGAGCGCAGCTACCTCAAGACAGGTCACTGCGCCCCCAAATATGAACTTAGTTGTTCAACATGCGACCCGTTTGAGTTCTACTCGCCAAGACCGCTCTTGATGAGCTCGATGGCAGCAGCCAGAGCCTCGGCCTCGTCGGCGCCGTCGCACTTGACCTCGACCTCGGTGCCGCAGGGGATACCAGCAGCCATGAGGGCCATCGGGGACTTGCCGTTGACCTCCTTCTCGGGGGTGACGACCGTCACGTCGCAGGCGTACTTGCCCATGGTGGAGGCGAAGAGGCCAGCCGGACGCATGTGAAGACCCTGCGGATTGACGAGGGTAGCCTTCTCAGAAACCATAATTGACTCCTTTTTGTGTTTAACCCCTGTCATGCATGCGGCAGGAGTCAGATTCACGACGTTGTTTATATTAACTCACATCAAACGGTTTTTCATTGTGTTTCAGACGAATTATTGGACAGATGTGTTTGTCGTCCGCTTGCTCGCCCACAGGGGCCCGTGCGCGGCCTGTGAGATTTCCTGCTCTACAGTCCTGCTCGCACGAAGAGCACATTAAGTGCTCTTCGGCTCGTGCGGAACTCGCGATAAATCTCACAGGCCGCGCACGGGCCCCTGTGGGCGAGCAAGCTGTGGAAACTCGGTCGGTCCAGAGTAATGTCGGCTGAAAGGAATTCAGGCTGAATATTTGTCCGCCCGGACGATCCGATAGACAGGCAGCGCTATCCCCTTCTTCTAACTTGCGGTGAAATATGGACTGATTTTGGGGTTGAAACGTTTAAACAGTCCTTATTTCACCGCAAGTTAGAAGAAGGGGCATGAAAAAGGCGGAGGCCCTGGAGAGGGACTCCGCCTTATATACAGGGGGCGATGTAATTCGCGAACTGTGGGATTAGATCAGGCGGGCGTTGATCGTCTTGGCGATCTCGGCGGCGTCGGTGGAACCCTTGACGGTGGCACGGAAGTCCTGGTCCATGAGTGCCTCGGCGACCTTGGACAGGATCTTGAGGTGCGTGGTGCCAGCCTGTGCACCCGGGATGAGCAGCGCGATGGCCACGTTGACGGGAGCGCCGTCCATGGTGTCCCAACCGGTCACGCCGGACTCGTCCTTGACGACGATGACAGCGGCCTCGGTAATGGCGTCAGATTTGGCATGCGGGATGGCAAAGCCCTCCATCATGCCCGTGGTGCCCTCGGCCTCGCGGGCCAGGAAGGCGTTCATCACGGCGTCGGCGTCGCCGGCGATACCGGCCTTGACAGCCTGGTTGGAGACAAAGCTCAGGGCCTCGTCACGAGAAGCGAAGTCCTCGGCGACAAAGACGTTCTCGACCTTCACGAAGTCGGCAGCCTCGGCCTTGGGAGCCTCGACAGCAGCGGCCTTGGGGGCATCAACCGGCTTGTCTGCAGGGGCAGCCTTCTGGTTCTTCTCGAAGTCGTACTTCTTGAAGGCCACGAACAAGATGCCACCGACCACAGCACCGATGAGGATCGCGAGGACCCACAGCGGACCGTTCTCGACAACGGGCAGGACCAGGAAGCCGCCGTGGGGCGCCGGATCGTGAACGTTGAACATAATGGTCAGGATCGAGGCGATGGAAGAACCGAGCATCATGATGGGCATGACGGGCCAGATGTTCTTGGTCATGAACGGAATGGCGCCCTCGGTGATGTGGGTGCAACCAAGGATGAGGTTGACGACACCGGCGTCGTGATCCTCCTGGCTGAAGTACTTCTTGCCGACGACGACGGCGAAGGTGGTGATCAGCGGCGGAACGATGCAGGCGGCGGAAACGGCAGCCATGAAGTTGGTGCCGAAGTTGTAGGTCTCGGTGCCAACACCGGCGGCCAGGGCCTCGGTGAGCATAGCCGTACCGGTGACGTAAGCAGCCTTGTTAACCGGGCCACCCATGTCAAAGGCGCACATGCAGCCAATAGCAAGACCCAGGACAACGGCGCCAGAGGCAGACAGACCCTTGAGGAAGTCCATCATGGCGGTGTTGATGGCAGCCATGGGGCCGGAGATGCCGAGCATGACCAGACCGACGATGGCAGTCGAGAACAGCGGGTACAAAAAGATTGCCTTGAGGCCGTCCAGGTTCTTGGGCAGACCGGCAAAGACCTTCTCGAGCAGCAGGATGACATAGCCAGCGAGGAAGCCGCCGACGATGCCGCCCAGGAAGCCGAAGCCCACACCGGCGCCACCGGCGTCGATCATGCCGGTATCGGCGTTAACGGGCAGACCCTGGATGGCGATCATACCGGCAACAAAGCCGGGGACGAGCGCCGGGCGCTTGCCGATGGACTCGGCAATGTAGGCGGAAAGCACCGGAACCATGAGGTTCATGGCGATGCCGCCGATAATCTTGAGCATAGCGGCAAAGCTGTTGTAGTCGGCAGCAGTCGAATCGAAGGACGTGATGCCCCACAGGAACGAAACGGCCGTCAGAACACCACCGGCGACGACGAAGACCAGCATGTGGCTGACGCCATTCATGAGGTGCTTGTAGATGACGTGGCCGATGGACTCTTTCTCTTCGACCTCGTCCTCGACATCGGCGGCAGCGGCAACCGTGTCGTCGCCCTTGGCGGCGAGCGCACGGTCGATCAGCTTTCCGGCGGCCTCGACGGACAGGGCCTTGGAAACGCCGACGGAAACCATGGGCTTACCGGCGAAACGCTCAGCCTGGACATCCTTATCGGCTGCGACGACAACGGCCTTGGCACCAGCGATCTCGCTCTTGGTGAGCTCGTTCTCGACACCGACCTGGCCATGGGTCTCGACCTTAATGGTCAGACCGCGCTCGGCAGCTGCCTTCTCTAGCGCCTCCTTCGCCATGAAGGTGTGCGCGATACCGGTCGGGCAACCGGTGGCGGCGATGATGTCAAACTTAGCCATGTGTCCCTCCTTTTTAAGTTTTGCGCCCGCAGGCGCTCCCCTACACACGCGTCCTTGCGCGCTTTTCCACAACTGAAAGATACCAACCCAGCGCTTTCGCGGAAAGGAAAATGTCCCAATTCTCCGGTGAAAGGTTCTTTCATAACCGTAAACGGTAGGTGAAAGTTTACCATCAACACTTGAAACGGCAAGGTGTATCTTGTAATTGAAAATGCCCGTATACTATGGCATTGAAAAACGAGTCCTATATTTCATGCCAACCAGGAGCCATCCATGACCGATAGCAGCAAGAGCGCGCTCTCCCTTATTAGCACTCATCAGGGATATAGTGGATCCGAGCAGCGCATTGTCGACTATATATTGGAGCACCAGTCCGAGGCGCCGCGCCTGACGGCCGCCCAGCTCTCACGAGCCGCCGCCACGTCCGAGGCGACGGTTTCGCGCTTTTGCCGCAAGCTGGGCTTTGGCAGCTTCCGCAGCTTTCAGTTTTCGTTGGCGCGCGACTTGGAGAGTCAGCGCAACGAGGGCCTGACCGACGAGGTCTCGCTCGACAACATGGAACAGAGTCTTAAAAATATCTTGGCTGCCAAGGTTAGCGAGCTTAACGCGACCATCGACGGGATTGACCACGATACGCTAACGGCCGTTGTGCACGCGCTTAAGAATGCCGGCGTTATTGAGTTCGCGGCCGTAGGCAACACCAATGCCGTCGCGCTCGACGCGACGTTTAAGTTTTCGCAGCTGGGCCTTCGCTGCATGGCAAGCACCATCAGCGAGACCTCGATTGGTTTCGCGCTCACATTGCGCCCCGGCGACGTTATCGTGCTGATCTCGAACTCTGGCAAGTCGCGCCGACTAAATCGCATGGCAAAAGCAGCTCGAGACTGCGGTGCTACCGTAGTCGTCATCAGCAGCGACAGCAAGTCTCCGCTTGCGCGCCTAGCCGACTACACCTTTAATACCGTCAATCACGAGGCGCTGCTGACAACGGGCGACTTCGCATTCTCCAAGATGAGTGCCACGATGATCATAGAGGTCATCTACAACTTCCTGCTACCCGAAATCGAGGACGCCCGAGAGCACATCAGCTACTACGAGGAGCTCATCCAGCCGGACAAGGTCGTGGAGTAGACATTTTGGGGAGCCGATAAACAGCACCAGCCACGAAACGGGCCCATCTACTACGTTTTATCCGTATAGCCCAACCACATACCGAAAATAGAGAAAACCGCAGGCATTCTACCTGCGGTTTTCTTTTTGCAATTCTTGGCGTGGTTGACGATAGCCTATTAAACGTAGTAGATGGGCCGGTTTCGTGGCGGCCGGGTCGAACATACATGTAACGGCTCGGCCTAAGCACGCGCTTCTTCCAGCATCTGCCTGGCGTGCGCTAGGCTTGCCTCGGACTGATCGCCGCTCAGCATGCGAGCGATCTCTGCGGTACGGGCGTCCCCAGTCACCTCGTCCAGGTGCGTCTGGGGAACATCGCCGGGCTCTTTACTGACCACGTAATGTTTGTCAGCCATGACCGCAACCTGCGCCAGGTGCGTCACGACGATGACCTGATGCGTGGCGGCAAGATCGGCCAGCACACTAGCAAGAGCACGAGCCGTAGAGCCGCCGACACCAGCATCGACCTCGTCAAACACCAGCGTATCGACACCATCGGCATTACCCAAAACAACCTTGCTCGCCAGCATAACGCGGCTGAGCTCGCCGCCCGAGGCAATGCGGCGCAAAGGACGCGGCGTGAGACCCGCGCCGCTGCGATATAGCAGCTCATAGCTCGAAGGACCCGCGGGTGTCCACTCAGCGCGAGGAAGATCGCGGGACTCCCAGACCAGCTCAGCACCGCCCATCTCCAGGCGTGCCATCTGACGACCCACCTCGTGACAAAAACGCGGGGCTGCCGTATTGCGTGCACGCTTAAGCGCCTTGGCAGCGGCGAAAAGTTCGCGCTCCGCCGCGCCAAGCGCTTCGCGCGCCTTCTTGATCTGCTCATCACCATCGTCTACCAGCGACAACAGCTCTTGCGAGCGATCGCGCATGGCAAACACGTCGTCCATGGTGGGACCCCACTGACGCAGCAGACCCTTGAGGTCGGAATAGCGCTCGCGCATACGAGCCAGCTCGCGCGGATCGAAGGCGACCCCATCGCGATAGGCACGCAACTCGTTGGCGCAATCCTCGAGTGAGATGCAGGCATCCGAAAGGGCATCGGCGATGTCGCCTAGCTTGCGGTCAACGGTCGTCATGCGTGAAAGCTCGGCCACGGCGCTGTTCACGGCATCGAGCGCTCCCCCTTCGGCGGCAATCGATGCATGGGCTTCGTTAGCCGTGGCCACCAGCACCTCGGCATGCTCTGAGCGCGGCAGCAGCTCCTCGAGCTCCTCATACTCACCCGGCTTAGGGTCGACCTCAGCGATACGCTCCAGGGCGAAGCGCGCCTCCTCGACGCGACTCCCCTGCGCACGCGACGCCTCCTCTACGCGACGGACCTCCTTGGCAGCCGCACGCGACGCCCTAAAGCAGGCACGGTACTTTTCCAGCGCCTCGAGCGCAGAGCGACCAGCCCAGGCATCGACCATGGCAACATGATGTGCCGGATCGAGCAGGCGCTGATGCTCGTGCTGGCCGCACAGATCCATCATCACGCCGACGCGCTCGGAAAGCTCGCGCACGCTGGCAATGCGACCATCAATCTTGACGCGGCTGCGGCCTTCGGCAGAAAGGCTGCGCTGCACGGTGAAGCCCTCCGTGTCGTGCGGGCCATCGAACAAGCGCGCCTCGACGCTCGCAAGCGCCTCGCCCTCGCGCACGGTCGAAGAATCCGCGCGCTCGCCCAAAATGAGCTTAAGCGCCGAGAGCAGCGCAGTCTTGCCGGCGCCGGTCTCGCCGGTCAGGACAGTTAGGCCCGCGCTGGGCACCAGCATCGCCTCGCGAATGAGCGCAATGTTTGAAACCTGCAGCTCATCGATCATGGCGAACTCCGTAGAACACGCGGCTTACCGAGTTGTAGAAGCTCTCAGGGCCATAGTCGAGCAGCAGCACATCGCCGGGACCGCGACGCACGGCTACGCTCTCGACGGTGCCATCGCAGGTAATAAACTGCCCGTCGATGGCAATAGCCGGCACACTCGGTCGGTCGTCAGACATAAAAATCTCGACGACATCGCTTGGCGAAGTCAAGAAAGCGCGAGCTTGAATGGTGTGTGGCGCGATGGGCACGCAAACCATACCCGTGTAATCCGGGCTCACGATAGGACCGCCGGCACTGAGGGCATAGCCCGTGGAACCAGTTGCCGTAGACACGACCACACCATCGCCGCGCAAGCGATCGATATGGTGGCCCGACACGGTAATGTCGAACTCGACCATATCGGACAGGGGCCCACGCGTGAGCGCCATGTCGTTAAGGGCGAACGAACGCACGACGTCCTTCGTGCCGTCCTCGCGCACGGAAACGATATCTGCAGCGATCGTGGCGCGACGACTCACATGGAGTTCACCGGACAGCGCGTCGCTCACAACCTTCAAAATGTCGCGTTCCTCGGGACTAGCCGCCGTCAAAAAGCCCAGGTGACCATAGGAAAGACCCAGAATAGGAATCTCTCGATAGTTGAGGATACGGGCTGCACGAAGCAACGTGCCGTCGCCGCCGAGCGTGATGACAAGATCGGCACCATCCACGTCGGGCGTACTCTGGATCTTGGAGCGCTGGTCGGCCGCCCATGCGACCTCGTAGCCTTGGCGCGTCAGCCAAAGCTCGAGCATCAGGCCGCTCTCGACCGCCTCTTGCTTGTAGTAATTGGGAACCAGAAAGACCTTCATAGCGTTGCAGCTTTCTCGCTCAAAGCCGATACCTGGGATTGCAACTCGTCATCGGAGCGCTCGCTGGGGGCAAACCTCGTGCCGTACAGGAAAAACTCCACGTTGCCCTTGGCGCCATGGATGGGCGACACGCACACGTCAAGCGGGAACAGGCCCTTGGCGGCAAAGAGCTCAATAGCCGCCACGAGCGTATCGTGGCGGACAACAGGATCTGTCACGATACCGCCCTCGCCCACCAGCGCCGCCGGAGCCTCAAACTGCGGCTTCACGAGCGTGCAGAACGACCCCGTCGGCGTCAGGCACGCCAGCACGGCGTCGATGATGTTCGCGATGCTCGTAAACGACACGTCGCACACGGCCAGGTCGATTGCGTCGCCGTAGCCGAGCTCGGGCAGCTGCGTCACATTCGTGCGCTCGTGCAGCGTCACGCGATCGTCCTGGCGAAGCGACCAGTCGAACTGAGCACGGCCCACGTCGACCGAGACAACAGTCGCAGCACCGCGCTTGAGCAGGCAATCGGTAAAGCCGCCGGTAGAGCAACCTACGTCCAGGCAGGCAAGGCCCGTGGGATCGATACAAAACGCATCGAGCGCACCCTCGAGCTTAAGGCCACCGCGCCCAACGTACGGAATGCGTCCCTTAACATGCAGCGGCAGGCCCGGCGTCACCTTGAGCCCCGGAGAGGTCAAACGCTCACCGCCGCTCGAGACCAAGCCGGCCATAAGAGTGCGAAGGGCATCCGCGCGATCGGCGCAGATGCCCTGTGAAATCAGTTCGTCATCGAGACGCACGCGTTTCATGAATGCCATCAACCATTCGTATCCGGGGATGCAGCCTGTCTATCTTGGGACTCGTTTGCCGCATCCTCATCGTATTCCTGCTCGAGTTTGTCGGCCTCACGCGGCGTCAGCTCAAACTTGTCGACCATATCGACCGCACGGGAACCAAGCTCAATCGCCTCGTCAAACAAATCGAGCGAACGCTCCAGGGACGTATCCTTGGAGCGAACGGTGGCGATGATCTGGTCCAGGCGATCCGAGATCTCATCGAAGTTGCGGACGGAACCCTCTGGCATGGCTACTCCTCGACGGAGTCGGCCTCGACGGCCTCAGCAGCGTCCGGATCCTCGGCAAGTACACCGGCGGCAGCCTGAGCGGCAGCGACCTTGGCGGCCGCCTCGGCAGCCTGTGCCTCCTCGCGAGCGCGATCCTCGGTCAGCAGCTCTTGGTACAAATCCTCACCCGGCAGCTCCTCGCTGCGAGCGATCTTGCCCAGCACGCCGTTGACAAACGATGCGGACTGGTCGGTGCCATAAGCCTTAGCGATTTCGACGGCCTCGTTGATAACAATAGCGTCCGAGACCTCCTCGTCGGTGAGGAAGCGCATCTCGTAGACGGCGATACGCAGCAGGTTGCGGTCGGCGCCGGGCATGCGCATAAGATCCCAGTTCTTGGCGATGGAGCGCAGGGCACAGTCGATGCGGTCGATGTGCTCGTAGGCACCGCGACACAGCTCCAGCGCGTAGGGGTCGAGGGGACCCTTCGAGATCAGGAAATCGCCCTCGAGGACGCGCTCGAGCGGGCTGTCCGTGGCCTCGGCCTGGAACAGCAGCTGCAGCGCCTGACTGCGGGCAAGCGTGCGCCCGCGATAAACCTTAAGGCTCAAAGGTTACTCCTTGGGGAAAACGAGGCCGTCGATGCAAACGTCAACGCGCTCGACCTCGACGCCAACCTGGGCGTCGATGGCGGCAACCACGGCGGCGCGAACGGCCTCGGCGAGTTTCTTGAACGGATAGCCAAAGAACACCACGACGCGCACGGTAAGTGCGAGCTTGTCGCCGATGACCTCGGCCTCGACCGCCGGCTCGGAAGCCGGGGCCTTGGACGAAAGCATCATCGAGACAAGGTTGGTGGCAAGGTCCTTGACGCCCACGGAGGCGATGCCCTCGACATCCGTGACGGCGCGCGAGACGATGGCGGTCAGAACATCGGGCGAAATACCGATGCCGTCAATCTTGATTTCCTGGGGCATGAGTCCTCCTAGAAAAGTTGGTTGCTAGACGCGGGAGACGAACTTGCCGTCGCGGGTGTCAACCTTGATGACCTCGCCCTCGTTGAGGTACATGGGGACCTGGATGACAGCACCGGTGTCGATGGTGGCCGGCTTGGTGGAACCCTGAACGGTGTCGCCCTTAAAGCCCGGGTCGGTCTGGACGATGGTGGTCTCGATGAACATCGGCGGGGTCACGCCCATGAGCTCGTCATCGGCGAAGAGCAGCTGGCAGGTGTCGTTCTCGCGCAGCCACTTGGCGTTCTCGCCCACCATGTCCTCGGGAACGGGAACCTGCTCGTAAGACTCGTTGTCCATGAAGATGTAGTCGGCGCCGTCGTTGTAGAGGTACTGGAACTCACGAGTGGTGAGCATGACGCTCTCGAACTTGGTACCGGCGTTGCAGGTGTTCTCGACGACGCGGCCGCTCTTGATGTCGCGGGTCTTGTAGCGCACGAAAGCGCCGCCCTTGCCAGGCTTGACGTGCTGGAACTCGACGATGGTGTAAACCTTGTCCTTAATGCGGAGACCGAGGCCGTTCTTGAAGTCGGCGGTAGAGATAGTAGGCATAGCGACCTTTCTTGTTATTGGCGAGACGCACAAGCGTCCAAATTACATACGAGCGAAATTATACACTTGCAGACGGCGCCTGCAGCGAGCGCATAAAAAGAGAACGCGGGGCGTCCGAATTGCTCCGGACGCCCCGCCCCAAAAATCTATCGAAATGGGCTAGCAATCGATGACGTGCAGGTCGTGCGGGGTCTTGGTGAAGGGCTCATAGCCGTTCTCGGTGACGACGCCGAAGTCCTCCAGGCGCACGCCGCCCACGCCGGGCAGGTACACGCCGGGCTCCATGGTGATAACCGAGCCGACCTCGATGATGTTCTTGCTGCGGTTGAAGTTGGGCAGCTCGTGGATGTCGATGCCGATGCCGTGGCCCAGACCATGGTTGTAGTAATCACCATAACCGGCATCGCCGATGATCTTCTTAGAAAGCTTGAAAATATCGTTACCTTCCACACCCGGATGGATAGCGGCGACGCACTCCTCATGGGTGCGGCGCACGAGCGCGTACAGGTCGAGCTGCTCCTGGGTTGGCTCGCCCATCACGACGGTACGAGTCATGTCGGAGCGGTAGTCGCAGTAGCCCGCGCCGTAGTCCATCAGGACAAAGTCGCCTTTCTCGATCACGCGGTCGCTCGGGACGGCATGCGGGTTGGCGGTATTGGGGCCACTCGCCACGATGGAGCCGAAGGCCAGGCTGTCGGCACCGTTGGCAAACATAAAGTTCTCGAGCTCGTTGCGAACCTGCTTCTCGGTCATACCGGGCTTAATAAAGCCGAGCATATGCTGGAAGGCGGTATCGGTGATCGACTGCGCATGGCGCATGAGCTCGATCTCCTCGGCATCCTTGATGGCGCGCATCTTGCGGATGTCGTCGTGCATCAGCGGCAACATGCAGGCGACGGAGCGATCCTCCAGACCACGCTGAATACCCTGGTAGAAGTTAATCTGCATGTCATCCTCGACGGCGCAGACGCGGCACTTGTTGGCAGCGATCTTACCGGCGACCCAGCCGGGGATGGTGCCCTCGTCCATGTCGTAGACCCAAGGGCTGCCGGCGGGGGTGTTCTCCTCAAAGCTGTTGAGATAGCGCGAGTCGGTGTGGAACAGGCACTGATCGGCCGTAATAAACGCGGCGTGCGGGAACTCAAAAGTGTAGTCGAAAACGCCCTTCACGCCCGTGAGCCAACGGAGGTTGGCCTCGTCGCGCACGACGATGGCGTCGTAGCCGCGCTCGGCCATCAGGGCACGGACACGCTCGATACGACCGGCAGGACCGGCAGCAAACTCAGACATGCAGATTCCTTTCTTGTTGTCTTCATAAAGACGGGACGGGCTCAATCAACGTACGGAATCGCGAGCGATTCGCAACCGATTGGAAACCCGCCCCTCAACATGATACGAAAGACGATGGATGTCAATAAATCCTAGAGAAGTTCTTTGCGAGAAGCCAAGTATGCGCGAGCATGGCGGTCGAGAACCTCGTCCTCAACGCTCGTTAGACGAATGGCGCCGAGCGCCGCGGGCAGCGGCAACATGCTGCGGTTCGAGCGGACAAACTGCTGCCTGCGGAACTCCTCGATATATGAGGCAGGCTCCAGATCGAAGGCAAGCTCCTCGATACCAAAGTCCTCCAGGCAGTCATCGACCTCAAAGACGTAATCGATATCGAAGTCACAGGCATCATGGGCGAGGCGCGCCTCAAAGCGCATGCCCTCGGACAGCAGCTGGTAGACAGGGACCTGCGACGCGGCATCGACCAAGCAGGCGCGCAGGGTACGCTCCCCCGTCTTGCCAAAATCGAGCGCATGACGGGCGCTCGGGTTCGTGGCCATCAGTACGTCCTTGCGGGCAGTCTGAGACCACTGAATGGCATTGACAAGCGCGACCTCCTCGCCCGCGAGAATCTCGGGGACGGTCTCGGTAAACTGATTCCAGCGGGACTTGCTGCTCGAAAGCATGGTGCCAACAAGTACCGCATAGCCGAGCTTGAGGTCCTCGGGGTCCGCCTCGCGAACAAGGTCGAGGTCGCACACGACCAAGCCCGGCTCGGGACGGAACGCGATAGCGGGAAGCGCATTCGCCGACGAGGCGACGAGCGGCTTCATGGTCGTCGCAACCGTGAGCATGGCGTCGAACGTCGTCGGCAGCAAGGCACACTCGGTGCGACCGCACCACTGATTGGCACACCAGCAAACAACCGAGCAGGTCGCCGTGTCGCCGACAGCGACAACGAGATCGTCGCAGGTAATGCCGTTAGCCGACAGGGCGCCAAAGACGGTATCGGCATCGGCAAGCGTAGCACCGGCAGGTGAAACCTCGAGGACGAGCAGCGACACGGCAAAACCGGCGTCAACCAGTGCATGCTCGACAACCTCGCCAAATCGCTCGGATGTGGCGTCGTTCCAAACCACCATCGCGCGCTTAGGCTTGCCCACAGCCGAGGCAAACATGCGCGGCAGCTCCTCGAACGCGCCCAATCCGACGCGGACATCGACGCTGCGGTTTTGGAAATTGATAAGTTGACGGCGAATCATAGCAGTCCACGCTCCAAAAGCATCTCGGCACAAAGGTAGGAAACGTCCTCGAAGGACTTGTTGCGAATATCAAGGGTAATATCGGCGGCCCGGCGATACAGCGGACGGCGATGCTCAAACAGGCGCGCAGCGTGCTCGGGCGAGCGGAAATCGGGCCGGGTATCGGAGCGGCGAATCTGGCGCAACGAGTCCTCAAAGTCGCCTTCGAGGTACACACAGGTACCCATCTCGTGCATCAGCTCAATGTTCACCGGCGTCTCGACGATGCCGCCCCCGCACGATACCAGCAGGCTGCGTTCGCTTTGAAGCGAACGGAGTGCCGAGGTCTCGAGCTCGCGAAAACGATCCTCGCCCTCGGTCTCAAATATCTCGGTCACCGACTTGCCGCATCGACGCACAACCAAACGATCGGTATCGATAAAACGCCGCTTGAACATAGTGCCCACGTTGCGCGCAAGCGTCGACTTGCCCGCGCCCAAAAAGCCGATAAAGAAGATATGGTCGCAGCCGTGTTTGATGTGCTGAGACATGGCGAAACCTATTCCTCGCAGGGAAGGTCGCGCAGGGCCCGGCGCTCAAAGATACGGAAGATCTGCGTGTACCACAGGTCCTGGGTCGCCTGCGGCTTGACCAGAATAGTGTCAACGCCGGCAAAGTTACCGCTCCACACGTCCGTGTAAAGCTGGTCACCGATCAGCACGGCCTCGTCGGCCGTGGCGCCCAGACGCTTAAGACCCGCCTTCAGGGCAAACGGGGCGGGCTTCATGGCGTGGCTGATAGCCTCGAGCCCCAGCTCGCGCGCCGATGCCATGACCTGGTCGCGATGCCAGTTATTGGACACCATACACAGCTTAAAGCCCTTGGCATGGGCGGCTTCGAGCCAAGCTGAAACCGCAGCGGGAACCTGCTCGGTATCGCGCGGCACCAGAGTGTTATCGCGGTCGAGTAGAATGGCGCGCTTGCCGTCGGCCCAGAGGGTATCGAGGTCGATGCGGTCAACTGAGACAACATATCGTTTGGGGCTAAAAATCCTCATGATCAATTCCAAGACTGTTGGTGCTCTTCGTAGGTCTTCGAGAAATACTCCTCGTCCTGTGTAATGTAGAAATACAGGTCATCGGAGTCGGTCGGCTCAAGGGTAGCCTTGAGCGCCTCGAGCGACGGAGAGCAGATGGGCGTGGGCGGCAGGCCTTCATGCTTATAGGTGTTATACGGACTATCGCTCTGCAGGTCGTCGGCGGTAACCTCGCCGCCGGTGACATACATCATGGTCGCATCGCTATTGAGGTAACGCAGGCCATCGAGCTTGCCCGCCATACGGTTATAGAAAACCGAAGCCACATGCGCGCGCTGATCGGCGTTGAGGCCCTCGCGCTCGACGATCGAGGCAAGGTTAACGATGTCGTAATCGGACATCTCCACGCCATAGCGCTCCTTGATCTTGGCCTCGCAGCTGGCAAAGTCAAGCGACTTATACTCGGCGTTGAACTGGTCAAGCATGGCGCGAATCACATCATCGGCAGACGGGTCCCTACCCAACGAATAGGTCTTGGGGAATAGGAAGCCCTCGAGCGAATCGTTCGCGGCATCTTTAAGGAAAGCGTAATCATTCACATAATTGCTCGCCTTGGCCTGGTTAAGGAAGTCTTCCTTGGAGATGCTGTCGTATGCCGCGGCCACGCGATCGGCGACCTGGTCGACCGTTAGGCCCTCAGGGATAGTCAGCGCATCGGAGCCGGCATTGGGCCCCTCCATGAGCTGCTGGACAACCTTGGTCGCATCCATCAGCGTCGTGAACGAGTACGTGCCGGGCTTGAGCGACATATCTGCGTTGAGCTTTTTGACCGCCGCGTAGTAATCCTTGGGATTCTCGACAATATGGTTCTCGGAGAGAATCGAGGCGATCGTATCGCCCGAAGCTCCCTCGGGAATCGTGACGGTAACTTGCTGGCCAGCGGTGACGCCTGTCTCCTCCCCGCCAAACAGGCCCTTGACGGCCGGAACGACAAAGAAGGCAATGGCAGCAAGAGCAAGTACGGCAACAACAACGCCGATAATCATGGGCACCGGCGAGCTCTTCTTTTGGGTACCGCGACGAGCATGCGTGTTATAGCTCGAGCGCGTAGCCGGAGCTACGCCATGTGAGCCGTGAGCATGATGTGTACGCGTATGCGATTGAGGCGCCTGCGCACGCTGCGTGGGCGCCTGCTGCTTAAAGCGGGTACCGCTTGCGGGCCGGGCTGCGCGGGCAGCGGGCTGTTGGGCAGGACGCTGAGCAGATTGTGCTGCACGAGAGGAGGGCTGTGCGGGACGAGCAGCAGGCTGAGCCGCACGCTGCGTCGGTTGCATCGGACGCTGGCCGGAAGATACAGGGCGCGGCGTAGGCTGCCCCTGGCGATTCGGCTGGCGCGGATCGGAAGCGCTAGGCATGCGAAACCTCCCCGTTTTTGCGATCGAGCCACGTCTGCAAGAACAGGCTGGCGGCAATCATGTCAATCTTGCCCCTCATCTGCTTTTCGTTGAGTCCCTGCTCGCGCAGGATACGCTTTGCCTCTTGCGAGGACAGGCGCTCATCCTCAAACTCAAGCGGAAGATCGAGCTCTTGGGCAATCTTTTGCGCAACGGCGGCAACGCGCTCGGCCTGGGGGCCGGGCTCACCGGCCATGGTCAAGGGGCGTCCGCTTACCAGGATATCGGGCTCATAGTCCTCAACCAGGTAACGGAACGTCTTGGCTATGCCAGTGACCTCGGCAGCCGGGAGCACCTTGACGGGCATTGCCATCTTGCCATCACGGCTCGAGACGGCAATGCCAATCCGGGTCTCCCCTATGTCCAGCGCGAGCGCGACCACAGCGACTACTTAAGCGCCGAGCGCGGTCTTGGCAGCCGCGAGGGCATCGGCGATACCGGCAGCGTTCTTGCCGCCAGCCTGGGCCATGTTGGGACGACCGCCACCGCGACCGTCGACCAGGCCCGCGATCTGCTTGATCACGTTACCGGCGTGGAAACCGGCCTTGACGGCGTCATCGGAGCCGGCGGCGAGCAGGGCCGGGGTGCCCTTTTCGGTCACGCTAGCGACGACGCAGGCGACGGGGCCGGCGACCTTCTGGTGCACGGTATCCCAGACGTTGCGCAGGTCGGCAGCTTCAAGGCCCTGGAGCTCAGCGACGACGAGCTTATAGCCATTGACCTCGACGGCACCCTCGATGGCGCCGGAGATGGCGTCGGAAGAGCCACCGGTCAGAGCCTTCTTGAGCTTGCCGGCGGTCTCGCGCAGCTCGGCCTGCAGGTTCTCGACGCGGGCGGGAACCTCGTCGACGCGGCACTTGAGTGCAGCGGCAGCGGCGTCAACGAGCGCCAGGCGGTCGGCCATGTAATCGAGGGCGCCCTTAGAGGTCACGGCCTCGATACGACGGACGTTCGAGCCCGTGGAGGACTCGGAGATGATCTTGAACAGGCCGATCTCGGCAGTGTTGGCGGCATGCGTACCACCGCAGAGCTCACGGGAGAACGGCTGATCCTCGGCGCCCACGGAGACAACGCGGACGACGTCGCCGTACTTCTCGCCAAACAGGGCGACAGCACCGGCAGCCTTGGCCTCGTCGATGCCCATAACGCGGGTCACGACCGGCTTGGAAGCGAAGATCTGCTGGTTGACCAGGTCCTCAACAGCCTTGAGCTGCTCGGAGGACAGGGCCTCGAAGTGCGTGAAGTCAAAGCGCAGGTGCTCGGGCGTCACCAACGAGCCAGCCTGGGAGACATGCTCGCCCAGGACCTGCTTAAGCGCGGCGTCGAGCAGGTGCGTGGCGGTGTGGTTGCGACGCAGGAAGCCACGGCGCTCGGCGTCGAGCGCGGCGGTCACGGTAGCACCGACGGTCAGCGTGCCCTCGGCGACGTGGGCGACGTGGGCATACAGGCCGTTGTGGTTCTTGGTATCGGAAATGGTCAGCGCAACGCCCTCGGCGGAAAGCTCGCCGGCGTCGCCCTGCTGGCCGCCCATCTCGGCGTAGAACGGGGTGCGGTCGAGCACGACCTCGACGTCCTCGCCCGCAGCGACGGACTCGACGGACTCGCCGTTGCGCACGATGGCGACAACCTTGGCGCCATCGATGACGTCGTTGTCATAGCCGTCGAACTCGGTCGCGGCAACCTTGTCGGAAAGCTCGACCCACACGTCGTTGAAGCTGCCCCAGGCATCGCCCTTGGCGTTGGCGCGGGCGCGGGCCTTCTGGTCCTCCATGCAAGCGGTAAAGCCGTCCATGTCGACGTCGTGACCGGCAGTGCCGGCGATCTCGACGGTCAGGTCGATGGGGAAACCAAAGGTGTCATGCAGCTTAAAGGCAACGTCGCCCGGAAGGACAGCGCCCTCGGCGAGCGCGGCCAGGGCCTCGTCCAGGTAAACGCGGCCGTTGTCGAGCGTCGTGGAGAAACGCTCCTCCTCGGAGGCGACGATGCCCTTAACGAGCGCGACGTTCTTGAGCAGCTCGGGATAGGCCTCGCCCATCTGAGCGTTGACCTCGTCGATAAACTTGGTCAGGAAGGCGCCCTCGATGCCCAGCAGACGACCGTGGAACACGGCACGGCGGAGCAGGCGGCGAAGGACGTACTCGCGACCCTCGTTGCCGGGCAGGATGCCGTCGGAGATCATAAAGTCGACGGCACGGGAGTGGTCGGCGATGATGCGCAGGGAGCGGCTGGCGCCGGAGTAATCGTCGGCGTCATAGGTCTTGCCGCTGATCTCCTCGCCGAGTTTGATGAGGTGCTGCATCAGATCGCCGTCGTAGTTAGCGGTCTTGTGCTGCATGATGGCGGCCATGCGCTCCAGACCCATGCCCGTATCGAGGTTGCGGTGCGGCAGCTCCGGCATGGAGCCGTCCTCCTGGCGGTCGTACTGGGTAAACACGAGGTTCCAGAACTCAAGGAAGCGGTCGCAGTCGCAGCCAGGCTTGCAGTCGGGGCTGCCGCAACCGACCTCCTCGCCCATGTCAAAGTAGATCTCGGAGCACGGACCGCAGGGGCCGGTGGGGCCAGCGGCCCAGAAGTTGTCGTCCTCGCCCAGGCGGGAGATGTGATCCTCGGCAACGCCCAGAGAGCGCCACACGTCGTGGGTCTCGTCGTCCTCGGTAAAGACGGTAAAGTACAGGCGGTCGAGCGGAAGCTTGAACTCCTTGGTGATGAGCTCAAAGGCCCAAGCGCAGGCCTGCTGCTTGGAGACGCCGCCAAAGGAGAAGTCGCCGAGCATCTCAAAGAAGGACAGGTGACGGCCGTCCTCGCCGATGCAGTCGATGTCGTTGGTGCGGACGCACTTCTGGCAGGAGATCGCGCCGATCTCCTTCATGGTCTTCTTGCCCTGGTAGTACTCCTTAAACTGGTTCATGCCGGCGTTGGCAAGCAGCAGCGAAGGATCGTCGGGGACGAGGGACGAAGAAGGATAGAGCTTAAGACCGCGCTCCTCAAAGAAGTTGAGGAACTTGGAGCGGATCTCGGCCGTAGTCATTGACGGGTAGTCAGCACTCATAGAGGGAATCTCCTCGGTTTCACATCGAAACAGTTCAAACGTAACGATATTACCATCCCACCGCGCCTGTGCAAAAAAGAGGGCCGCCAAACAGCGACCCTCCAGCGAAAGTGCACGTTATTTAGGTCTGTCAAATACTTTGAAAAAAAAATGATTTCGGTAAAATTTCATATAAGAATCGTCCGGAAGGAGCGATCGATGAATAGCAAACGGTTTGTCGTGAATGCACTGACCTCAGTAGCCCTTTTAGCAATCTTCGCTTACTCGAGCTGGTATGTGAACCAGCCGAGATTTGGCTACGCATTGTACGCAGTAACATCTGGCGATAAAGCGTATTACACCCTAAGCGCAATTGACGCCATCTTTTTCTATGTGGCTGGCCCCTTATCAATCGCTTTGATCGCGTTTATTGTTATTTACAACATCAAGAAACGCTAACAGGGCCTATTTGGAATCCGAATCGTCCATGGAGCCGTCGATGCCGGTTTTGGTGTCGTCGTCCGTATTGGAATCGTCATCCTTGGCGAAGGGGTTCTTGAAAAAGCCTGTCGCGTCGGGCTGTAGGCCTGAGAGCTTAATCCAGGGATTATCGAGCTCGGGCTTGGGCATAGCCTTGGCCTCGGGTGCTGTCTCGTTGCCGATGAGCTCGGACTCATAGATGAACGTATCGTCTCCGAGCGCGTCGTAGGCGGCGACCGGGTTACCCTCGGTATCGCGATACGGCGTGCCCTTAAACACGGCACCGTCGTATGCCACGAGCTGACGGCCGGTCTCGTTCTCAAAGTAGTAGACGAAAATGCCCTTGAGGGCCGCGCACAGCGGAATAGCGATAACCATGCCGATGGGACCCATGAGTGCCGAACCGATAACGAGGGCCGTAAGGCTCATGACGGGATGCACCTGCACCGAGCTCTGCATGACCTTAGGCGAAATGACATTATCGGTGACGTTTTGAGCCACCATGGTCACGACAAGCGTCCATAACGCCAGCATAGGGCTGAACATAAACCCGAGCACTGTGGCGATCGCCGCGCTCACCCAGGGACCGACAACCGGAACCAAGTGCATAATGCCGGTGAAGATGGCCATAAGTGCTGCGTATGGATGGCCAATGAGCGTAAAGCCGATAAAAGCCAAAAAGCCACCGCAGATGGAAGTCACGACCATGCCGCGCATATAGCCGCCGACCGAGCGTGAAAGGATGGCAACCATAAAGCGGTACGAGGTCTCCTTTTCCTGTCCGATGATGGTGCAGACCTCGTGGTGCATACGGGGATAGTCGCAGGCCAACCAATAGGCAAGCACCAAGCCCAGGAAGATGACGAACAGCTGCGAGGCCGTATTGGTAATAAGCGGGAATACACCGCGACCGAGCTCGGCAGCGATTTGCGAGACGTACTTGGACGCTACGGTAACCAGCGAAGAAAGATTGTCGTCCAGATACTCCTTGAGCGGCGTGTTATTGAGCGTCTTGGCGTGCGAGAGCATCTCGTTGAGATCGCCACCCGCAACACGAAGCTGCTCGGGCAGGCGGCTCAGGACTTCCATGATTTGACCGAGCAAAATAGGCGATAGGATGCAGACGACGCCGACGAGCACGGCAACAACCACAATGAGTGCGATGAGCGAACCGAGGCCACGTCCGACGCCGTGATGCTCGAGCCAGTTGGTGATCGGAGACATCACAAAAGCGATGATGGAACCGACAGCGAGAAACTCGATGACCGGTGCCAGGATGCCCATAAGGTTAAAGATGACGGCAGCGATGACAATGCAGCCGACGACACCCCAAATGCGCAGCGTCAGAATGCGGGTATCGCGAAGCGTGCGGTCGATTTGTTGGGGGTGCTCACTCATGAACGAATCATCACTCCGTCGGGGTCGATCTTATCTTGAATCTTCTTAAGGGTACGGCGCAGCAGGCGCGAGACCTGCACCTGCGAGATGCCAAGCTTCTTGGCAATCTCGATCTGGGTCATGCCCTTAACGAAGCGCAGCTCGATAACCTCGCGCTCGCGCGGCGAGAAATCGCGGATGGCTTCCTCGATTACCAGGCGGTCATCGGTAAAGTCGAGCTCGTTGTCGTCGTCGGCATAGCGATCGAGAATCGAAGGCGCATCATCGGAATCGGACGCACCGGGGGCCTCGATGGGCACCGAGGTGTAGGCCGAGGACGACTCCATGGCTTCGAGCACCTCGTCGACGGTCACGTCCAGGTATTCGGCGATTTCCTCAACCTTGGGCGAACGCTGCAGCTCGTTGGTGAGCTTATCGGTAGCCTGGTTGACCTTGGCCGAGAGCTCCTGCAAACGACGGGGCACGCGCACGCTCCAGCCCTTGTCGCGGAAGTGGCGCTTAATCTCGCCCAAGATGGTGGGCGTGGCAAACGTCGTGAACTCGAGTCCGCGCTCAGGATCAAAGCGATCGATAGCCTTGAGCAAGCCCAAGTACCCGACCTGCAAAAGGTCATCGAGCGGCTCGCCGCGGTTCTTAAATTTGTTGGCAAGAAACCTTACCAGGTTCATATGGGACATGACGAGCTGCTCGCGAGCATCCGGATCGCCGGTCTCCTTATAACGACGAAACAGCTCGCGGGTTTTCTCCTTGTCCCAAGCGGTCTTGCCGCTCCGGGAACGTTCGGTCATATTAGATATCCGCCTTGAGGTCGAGGGAAAGCGTTAGGGGCGCCGCAGTCTTTTCGTAGGAATCGCACACGCTTGCAAGAATGAGCTCGGCATACACAGCAGCCTGGTCATCCTCGTCGACGGTGGCCTGTTCCCCAAAGGTAAAGGTCATGCCGACGTGAGATTCGTCCACATCGAAATTGATCGTGATGTCGTCGCAGTCGACCGCGGTGCACCCAAAGATGAAGGCTTCCTCGGCAGCCATGCGGATATCCTCGATGCGATCGACGGACATAGAGCACAGGGCGCCGACGTTGGCGGCCGTCATGCGCACCAAGCGCGCGAGACGAGGATCACCGGCAACGCTCAGCGTGATGGGGCAGGTTGCTTCACTACTCATCGCAGGACTCCTCGGAGGTCTCGGCAGGCGTATAGGTGTAATACTGAGCAGGCTTGGCTGCGGGCTTCTGAACATCATCGTCGTCAGCAGCGGCATCGTCATCGCCAATCAGAACGCGCTCAGTAGGCTGCTCGGCCTCGGCGGCGGCAGCGGCGAGCTTGCGATCGGCGTCGGCTGCAGGAGCCTTCACCTTATTGAAGAGCTTCTGCACGGCGCCGGCCGCAGAATCAGTCACGCTCGACACGGCATTACTGGCCTCGGCCATGCTGCCCGTAACCTCGGAAATGTCGCGAACGACCGCCTCAACCTCAACGAGGTTAGACGTTAGGGCGTCAACGGCAGTCTTGCTCGACTTGAGGAGCGGCTCCATCTGGGCAAGTGCCGGCGTAAGCTCGTCAACGGCGCCATCGAGCTTTGCCACCACGGGCTGTGCCTCGGCAAGCGTATTATTGAGGTCGCTCACCGTCTTGTCGAGCGAGTCGACGACGGTGCGGGTCTTGCGTAACGTGAGCGCGAGCTCGACAACAGCCCACACGCCGGCAACGGCGAGCACCAGCAGGGCGATTTGAATGGGACTCATACAAGCCTCCCGAAGGAATCGAAATACAGACGTTTTTCATGGTACCCCAAAGAAGGGCAAAGATACCCAAAGGGAATGCGCGAGGCGCCAATGGCCTACTTGGGAGCGTTGCCGCTACGGTCGCGCTCGCTTTGCTCCACACGCCACTCTTCCCAACCGCGGCCGGCAGGCTGCCAGAACGCGCCGCGCTCCAGCCCCTCGGGCAAGTAGCGCTGCTCGACCCAGCCTTCGGGATAATCATGCGGATACTTATACACACCGTATTCGTCGCTGCCAGGACGATGACGATCGCGCAGGTAACTCGGCACCTCGCGAAGACCACTGCTGCGGATATCGGCCAGCGCCGCATCGATCGAGGCCTCACACGCGTTGGACTTAGGCGCCAGGCACACATAGAGCGCAGCCTGAGCCAGGTTGATGCGACACTCGGGATAGCCAATGACCTCGGCAGATTTAAATGCGGCATGTGCCACCAAAAGCGCCTGCGGGTCGGCGTTGCCAACATCCTCGGAAGCCTGAATCATAATGCGGCGAGCGATAAACTTGGGATCCTCCCCCGCATCGATCATGCGCGCAAGCCAATAAATGGTGGCATCGGGATCGCTGCCTCGCATGGACTTGATGAACGCGCTAATAATGTCGTAGTGCATATCACCGTTTTTGTCATACGAAAACCCACGACGCGGATTGGCGATCTTCACGTCGTCCACGGTAATGGGATAGCGTTCCCCCGCCGCCGGCGCTGGCGTTCCCTCAGTATCGGGACGCGTAACGGCAATCTCACTCGCAAGCTCGAGCGTCGTGAGCGCCGAGCGCGCATCACCCGCGGCCAGCGTGCAAATGGTCTTGACTGTATCCTTATCGGCCGAGAACTTTCCGTTTAAACCCTGCGGCGCCTCGAGCGCACGCTCAATGAGCGTGGCGATATCCTCGTCCTTCAGGTGCTCAAGCTCTACCACACGCCCACGCGAGAGCAATGCCGAGTTGACCTCAAAGTACGGGTTTTCCGTCGTGGCGCCAATCATAATGACGGTGCGGTTCTCGACCGCATGCAGCAGGGCATCTTGCTGCGACTTCGAAAAGCGATGGATCTCATCGATAAACAGAATGGTGCGGCGGTCGTAGGTGTTCAGACGGGTCTTAGCCTCATCGATTACGCGGCGCAGGTCCTTCACAGTGCCCGTCACGGCGCTGACCTCGACAAACTCGCTCTTGGTATGGTTGGCGATAATGTGGGCCAGCGTCGTCTTGCCCGTGCCAGCCGGGCCGTACAGAATCACGCTCGACAGCACGTCATGCTCAATCGCGGCGCGCAGCCACGAGCCCTTACCGACGGCCTTTTGCTGGCCCACATACTCGTCGACCGAATTGGGGCGCATACGCACCGCAAGCGGCGCATTTTTAAAGGAGCGCTCGCGCGTCGAAGCAGAAAAAAGGTCGTCCATAGCCATCCCGTGCATTAATCAAAATCGTTGTTGACCAACAGTATACCGAAAGGATACGAACTACCGTTCGTTAATATACGTGCGGTGCGGAAACTTTAGACCTGGGAACAATTTGCTCGTCAGCTCGCAGAAATAACCATCCGTCATGCTTGCGATGTAATCGACGACGGCCTGATCCTTGTCGTCCTGCCAGGCATAGGTGCGATCGTAGTAGGAAAGCTGCTGCTCAATGCGCGAAACATGATGCTTAAAGATGTAAGAGGACTCGTCCCCTTTATTTAGATCCTGCAGGCAACGGTCGTAGAGCTTTTCGAAGGCCTCACGCAACTCTGCCTCGGAATCGCCTTCGATACCGCCCTTGCTATAGATCTTCTCGTAGTTCTCGCGCTTCGCCCGGCGGATCTCCTCAAACAGGTCCTCGCTCATCTCGATACGCGGTTTGCCATAGCTATGCTCAACGATATCGATGGAAGCGTGCGTGAGAATCCAGCTGTTATAGGCGCCGCCCCGACCATCGTCAAAAGCGTCGGGCGACAGCAGGCCCGCCGCAATGGCGTCCTGACGATCACGACCGACGTAGGCGAGGATATCCGAGATACGCACCACACAGCCCTCGAGGGTCATGGGGCGCAGGTGCTCGATCGCGCCATAGCCCGCGGCAATGCTGTCCTCGACGGTACGGTCGAACTGGTCAAACGACGCTATGTCCGAGAGTTCAAAGACACGCTGCTCGTACTCGCCGTTATGGCACAGCACGCCGTCGAGCGTCTGGAGCGACACGTTGCGGCCGTACAGCGCGTCGAGCACGCGGACGGACTGCACGTTATGGAAAAAATAACGACCCGTACGCTCGTGATAGATATCGTTGAGGAAACGCTCGCCGGCATGGCCAAAGGGCGTGTGGCCCAAATCGTGGCCCAGGCCAATCGCCTCGATCAAATCGCAGTTGAGGCCCAGGGCACGGCCGATATCGCGGGCAATGCGCGAGACGAGCTGCACATGAAGGCCGCGCCGCGACAGGTCGTCGTTACTGCGAAAGCTAAAGACCTGCGTTTTGCCGGCATAACGCGTGTACGCAGGAAGATGAAGAATCTTTTCGGTATCGCGCATAAACGCCGGACGCATAAGCGTGCCTTTGTCGGCAGCGCGATCTATACGACGAATGACCTGGTCGTCGCAGCATCGATAAGGATTAACGACACCCGAGGCGCGGTCGGCGGCGATACGCTCGACCAGCTCGGGCGACAACGCCGCGGGAATGCGGTCCATGCGCGCCTTAATGACGGCCGTTTCTTGATTAGTTGCCATGGCATGCTCCTTAAAAAGGATGCGCAATCGGTTACAATGTCCAGCCCACGACCTCGATTATGGCAAATATCGGCACCAAAAACGGGAGCAATGGCAGGGAGCGCGATTTTGTGAAGAGGCAGGAGAGGGCCAGGACCAGGAGCGCGACGGCAAATGCCACGATGCCGCCCAGAGGGTCGAGCGTGCAAAGCGCGAAAAGTGCCTTAGCATCTCCCATGCCGATGCCGGGGGCCTGGCGGAAACGCCGCCAAAGCGACTCGGTCAGCACAAGGGAAAGGTACACGATAACGGCAGGACCGGCGTGGTCAAGCGCCGTGTTCAAGCCCCTGTCCAGCCAAACGCCTGCAAACGCCGCCACGGCGCATGCGGCGGCAAGCGCGTTGGGAAACCGCCGTTCACGGACATCAATCACCGCACCGGCAAAGGCGCAGATCCAAAAGGGAATATAGACCATTGAACACCTCCCGTGGCAGTCACTCAAAAGCAAAAACCACCACAAAGGTGCCTGTCCCCTTCGTGGTGGTTTTGGTGGTGGTTATTTAGCGCCCTGCATGACCTCGTCGAGGGTAACGCTGACGGCATGCTGCGTCGGGACCCAGTCGACCTTCAGGAACAACGCAGCCACCGTGATGGGGATATAGCTGAACATAAAGATCGGAAAGGTAAACAGGTTGGTCACCAGGCGCCACTTTTGCGCACAATGAATGTGCTTGTACTCGAAGATGGTCGTAAGTAGAGCCAGGATAAAGAAGGTCTGATACATCATCGCGAAGGTCATAATGAGCGAGGCGGCACAAGCCTGCATCTCGACCTCGGTGGCCAAGAAGCCATGCGAAAGACCGCCAACGATGAGGAAGGTCGCGTTGGCGAGCATGGAGATCAGGGACAGCAGCATACCCGGAGCAATCGTCATAAACATGTCGTAGGCGGCAAAGCGGTGATAACGGAAGGTCGACTTGACCAGATGCTTACCGTAGGTAAAGAACACCTGGTAGAAGCCCTTGGTCCAGCGCATACGCTGCTTCCAGGACGCTTTAAACGTCACGGGTTGCTCGTCAAAAAACTCCGCCGGCGCATAGCCAATACGAATGCCGTGAATGGCGCAGAACGTGGTGAACTGAATATCCTCGGTCAGCGTATGGAACTGCCAGCCGTGCATGCCCTCAATAACGCTCGCCGAGATAAGGTAGCCCGAACCCGATACGGCGCAGGACGTCTTGCAGATGTTGCGCGCGTTGTTGAGAAAACGCGCCTCGCGCAGATACCAAGTGGCATTCGCTGCCGAGATCCACGAGCTTCCGAAGTTCTTGGAGTTACGATAGCTCGTGACCACATGGAAGCCCTGGTCAAAGGCATCATTCATCTTGGACACGTAATCGCGGGCGATAACATTATCGGCATCGAAGATAAAGTAACCTTCAAAGGTGTCGGGATACTCGTTAAGGATACGGTCGAAACCAAAGTCCATGACCCAGCTCTTGCCTTTACGGGCCAGGTCGTTTCGCTCGTACACGACAGCGCCCGCCTCGCGCGCGAGCTGCGCAGTGTTATCGGTGCAGGCATCGGCGACGACAAAGACCTCGATGAGCTCGGACGGATAATCCTGGTCCTTGATGGAGCGAACGAGGTTGGCGATAACGGCCTCCTCGTTGTGTGCTGCAATAAAGAAGGCATACCGGTGGAGTTTTTTGGCCTTGGGAGGCGCGACCTCGCCGCGGAGAGCACCGATGACAAAGAAGACCACCTGGTACAAGAAGCAGACCGTGAGCAGCGTGACGACAATCTGGTTGAAGATCACGATGGGTGTGTTGGTTTGTAAAAAGGCGAGCATGCAGGCTCCCAGGAACGTGTTACGTAAACAACCGTATATCTTACCGCAGGCTTACCGAGTTCAAGAAACCACCTAATACTGGCTAGGCTTCGAGCAGACCGAGCTGAGGAACGATCTCGTCGCCGGCAGCGGTGCGACCAAGCGAGCGCGGGGCCAGGTCGTCAAGAACCGCAGCGAGATCCCACGGCAGCTCGTCGCGGCACTCAATGCGTTCCCCCGTCACGGGATGGTCGAATGCGACGCGCCAGGAATGAAGGAATTGCCTGGTCAGACCCTGATCGGCGCGTGCATCGCACTTGCCGTAGAGTGGATCGCCCACGCAGGCGTGGTTGATATGGCGCATATGCACGCGTATCTGATGCGTGCGGCCCGTAAACAGGTGGCACTCGACGAGCGTATAGCCGTCGTCAAAACGCGTGGAATCGAAGCGCTCGAGGACCTTAAAGGTCGTAATGGCCTGGCGCGCGAAAGGATCGTCCGAAACCGCCATCTTGACACGGTCACGCGTAGAACGGGCAATGCCGGTGTTAATGGTGCCCTCATCCATAGCGATATGTCCGTGAACGAGCGTAATATAGCGGCGGTCGAGCGTGCGCGTACGGATAAGATTTTGGAGCGCGCGCTGGGTGTCGTCGTCCTTCGCCGCAAGCATAAGGCCCGAAGTGTCGCGATCCAGACGATGCACGATGCCGGGGCGATCCTCGCCCTGCACGGTGCCCAGATGGTCGATACCGCAGTGATAGACCAGGGCATTCGCGAGCGTACCGCTCTCATGACCATGCGCAGGATGGCACACCAGGCCGCGCTGCTTGGAGAGCACGATAAGGTAGTCGTCCTCGTAGCGAATATCGAGGGGAATGGCCTCGGGAATCACGTCGGTCGGGTCGTGCGGCTCAGGCAAATCGACCGAAATACGGTCGCCGGCTCGCACGGCGTACTTTTTGGACAGGCAGGTCTCGCCGTTGACGGCAACGGCGCCGCCCTCAATCAGATGCGCGCAGGCAGAGCGTGTGGGACAGCCGTCGTTGGCACCCAGATAGGCGTCGAGACGCTGACCGGTAGCATCGTCGGCAACAAGAATATGGATATCGGCCATTAGCGCTCATTCCTTTCGCGAATCTTGCGGGCGCGCTCCCCACGCTGCTTGGCTTTGCGTTTGGCGCGGGCCTCGTCACGAGCGTTGAGCTCGGCGGTCGCATCGACCTCGCGAGCGGCGGGACTTAAGAACATATAACCGATGAGCGCCAGCACGACACCGACCGTAATGCCGATATCGGCGACGTTAAAGACGGGAAATTCGATGAAGGTGGTGGCGATAAAATCAGTCACGAAGCCAAAGACAAGGCGATCGATCGCGTTGCCGATGGCACCGCCCGCGACCATCGCCATACCAACGACCTCCAGACGAGCGAGCTGAGGCGCACGAACCAGGTACACCGCGATGGCAACGATGACGACAAGTGCCAGCACGGCAAACGCTACACCATGGCCCTCGCCCATGCTAAAGGCAGCTCCGATATTGCGGACAAACAGAAAGTCAATCACACCGGGGATAACGGTCATGTGCAGAGCATCGCCCACGGCACGAACCGCAAGCTTGGTCAGCTGGTCAACAAGCAGCACGGCAAGCGCCATCCCACCAGCAACACCCAACCGCCAACGCAAAGACGGCGTCATATCCGCACCACGACCCAAAGAAATCCCCTACCCTCAAGACTCAAATTACGTTTAGTGCAAGTAACCATCTTATATTGCCATACGCAGAGCGCACGACATATTCGCTAACGTCAGATAAATAACCAGCATAAAAGAAAGCGGCATTCCGGATAACGGAATGTCGCTTTTCTTCAGCGGAGCAAATGGGCCGAAGGCGTCAAATTCTCCCTATAACTAAAATGCCGACTTACCGTGCCTTAAAGGGCATTCGAGCAGCGCTTGCAAATGTGAGCGTGGCCGTTGTACTCGCCGACGGTGGTGCGGTAGTTCCAGCAACGGTCACAGCACTCGCCCTCGGCAGCCTCAATAGCAACGGAAAGCTCCTCGCCCTGGGTCAGCTCAACATCGGAGACGATGTAGAACTCGGCCAGGTCGACGGCCTTGTCGCCGGTCAGCAGCGCATACATCTCGGCGGGTACGACCGCCTTGACGCGGACCTGCTGGCTCTTGGTGAAGGTGCCGGCAGAACGGGCATCCTCAAGGGCCTTGGTCACGGCGCTACGGAGCTCGAGCGAAGCCTCGAGCACGCCCTCAAACTCATTGGCCTCGTCAACCGTGATGGGCGACTTGTACCAATCGAGCAGCGCGGCGTACTTCTGGTGATCGACGCAGCCGGCGGGTGCATAGGCCATGGCCTCGTCGACCGTGTAGGACAGGATCGGCTGCAGGTCGCGCATGAGCATCGAGAAGAGCTCGGCAAGCACGGTCTGGGCGCTGCGGCGCTCGAGCGAACCGGGCTTGTCGCAGTACAGACGATCCTTCAGGGCGTCGAGGTACACGTTGGAAAGCTCGGTAACCACGAAGTCGTAAAGCGCACGGTAAGCGCGCGGGAACTCGTAGCAAGAGTAAGCGTCATCGACCTCGGCCTGGACCTGGGTCAGACGGGCAACCATGAGCTTGTCGAGCGGCAGCAGGTCGGCAAAGGCGACGCCGTCGGTTTCGGGCTCAAACTGACCCTCGAGCTCGGAGAGCAGGAAGCGCAGCGTGTTGCGGAAACGACGGTAGGCATCGGACGTACGGGCAAGGATCTCGTGGTCGATGGACACGTCGGAGCTGGTATCGACGGAGGCAACCCACAGGCGGATGATGTCGGCGCCCATCTCGTCGCAGACCTTGTTGGGGTCGATGACGTTGCCGAGCGACTTGGACATCTTACGGCCCTGTCCGTCGAGGGTGAAGCCCTGCGAGACGACCGCCTTGTACGGAGCGTGGCCGTTGGCGCCCACCGAGGTGAGCAGCGAGCTCTGGAACCAACCGCGGTGCTGGTCGGAGCCCTCGAGGTACACATCCGCCGGATACTCCAGCTCGGGACGGTACTCGCAGACGGCCTTCCAGGAGACGCCGGAATCCCACCACACGTCGAGGATGTCCTTATCGGCCTTGAGGTGATGGCCACCGCACTTGGGGCAGACGCAGGCCTCGCCAAGATAGCTCTCGGGAGCGTCGGTGAACCAGGCGTCGGAGCCCTTCTCGTGGAAGAGCTTGATGACGGCGTCGAGCGTGGCGTCGTTCATGACCTTCTCGCCGCAGTCGGCGCAGGTGTAGCTGGGGATAGGCACGCCCCAGTTGCGCTGGCGGCTGATGCACCAGTCGGGACGCTGCTCGACCATGGCACCGATGCGGTTGGCCGCGTGGGCCGGATACCACTTGACGTTCTCACGGACCTCCTTGCCGGCCTGCTCGCGCAAACCGGTCTTGTCCATCGAGACAAACCACTGGTCGGTAGCACGGAAGAGCACCGGGTGCTTGCAGCGCCAGCAGTGCGGATAGCTGTGCGTGATCTTCTTCTCGAGGACCAGGGTGCCGCGCTCGCGCAGGAACTCGATGATGTGCGGGTTGGCCTCGTCGGTATCCATGCCACTGAAGGGGCCACCGGTACCAAACTCCTCGCCGGTGTAGAACTTGCCGTCGTCATCGACCGGCATGCAGATGTCGGTGATGCCCTCCTTGAGGCAGGCAAAGTAGTCATCGACGCCGTGACCGGGCGAGTTGTGGACGATACCGGTACCGTCATCGACACCGACGTAATCGGCCAGCAGCGCCACGCCCTCAACGCCGTCAAAGATCGGCTGCTTGTAGTGGATGTGGTGGAAGGTCTCGGCAGGAACCACGTAGGGCTTGCCGTCGACCATGACCGGGGTGTACTCCCAGCCAAACTCCTCGCAGCACTTGGGAGCCAGGTCTTCGAGCATGACCTCGGCACGGCCC
This sequence comes from Collinsella sp. AM40-7AC, assembly GCF_003468125.1. Lineage (NCBI taxonomy): Bacteria > Bacillati > Actinomycetota > Coriobacteriia > Coriobacteriales > Coriobacteriaceae > Collinsella > Collinsella sp. AM40-7AC. The sequence continues at coordinate 69,463 of NZ_QSGK01000003.1, forward strand.
TCGTGTTCAACGGCGACATAGGCGGCGCCGGGCTTGAGGGAAACGGCCTGGTCGGAGGGGATGGTCCACGGCGTGGTCGTCCAGATGATAAAATCGACCGGGCCGTCGAAGTTCTCGAGGCCGGCGGGCTTGGAGGTCATCTCAAAGCGAACAAAGATGGAGGGACTCGTCTCATCGGAGTACTCGATCTCGGCCTCGGCGAGTGCGGTGTGGCAATGCTTGCACCAGTGAACCGGCTTGTGTCCGCGATAGATCATGCCCTTATCGAACATGGCCTTGAAGACCTCGATGTCGGCGGCATCATGCTGGTGATAGAGCGTCAGGTAGGGGTTATCCCAGTCGCCGAGCACGCCCAGACGACGGAAACCGGCCTTCTGCAGCTCGATGTTCTCGACGGCGAACTTGTTGCAGAGCTCACGGATCTTGGCCGTGGAAGTCTGGTTGAACTTCTCGGTGCCGAGCTTCTCCTCGACCTTGTGCTCAATCGGCTGACCGTGGCAGTCCCAACCGGGGACATAGGGAACCTCATAGCCCTGCATCATCCAGTAACGGTTGATCATGTCCTTGGAGATCTTGTTCATGGCGTGGCCGATGTGGATCGGGCCGTTGGCGTACGGAGGGCCGTCGTGCAGCACGAACTTCTTGTGACCCTCGTTCTTCTTCAGAACCTGCTCGTAGACCTTGTTGTCCTGCCAGTCCTTGAGTCGCTTGGGCTCGGACTTGGAAAGACCGGCACGCATGGGAAAACCGGTCTTGGGCAGATTCATCGTCTGCTTGTACTCGTTTGCCACGGTACCCCTTTCATGTCGTGGGCGCGCACGCCCTCTGGGCACCAAAAAAGCGCCCGTCCCTACAAGCTGGGACGAAGCGCCACAAACGGACTGCACGCCCGCAAAAGCTCTTCGCTTAACCACCCAGCTTAGATGCCCTCGCCCGCGTATTCGCGCGCTCGCATCCGTTACTCGGCTGGTCTGTATCGACGACCATCTCGGCGATGTCTACTAAGACGAACCTACGCGGCACGTCCGTTGGGACCGCAGCTCCGGGGTGATTTTCATCGGTCGCATGCACGGGTTCTCAGCGCTCCCCGCTCTCTGTAGCATGCGGACGGCCGACTACTCGTCCCCATCAACGCTTATGCGGAGTATGCTAGCACGTTCCGCACCGGCGAAAAACCCTCAACACTGGTTTTATACGTTCGAAATTTCTTGCGGCCGTGGACCTTCTCTTGGAGCAAAATACCTGTAAGCACTTTATCGAACGAAAGAAGATTGCTATGCGCACGATCGGAATGAGCGACTATACCGTTGGCGAAGACTGCTTTGACGAGCTGCACGGCGCGTTGGCCGAGTACGGAGCAACCAAGGTCGCCATCATTGGTGGTAAACGAGCACTGGCCGCAGCACTTCCCGGTATCGAAGCTGCGCTGGCAGGTACCGACGTCGAGATTCTGGAGACGCGCGTCTACGGCACCAACAGTACGCGCGCAAATATCGCCAAGGTCGTAAACTCCCCTGCCTGTCAGGAAGCCGACGTGCTCATCGCATGCGGCGGCGGCAAGGCGCTCGACACCGTGAAGACCGCTGCCATTGAGCTCAAGAAGATCGTCTTCACCGTCCCGACGATCTGTTCCAACTGCTCCGCCGCGACCGCCATTGCCGTTGTCTACAACGACGACGGCTCGCTCGAGGGCTATTCGTACCCTAACCGACCTGCGCATATCTTTATCAACCCCAAGATCATCGCCGAGGCTCCGGCGGAGTACTTCTGGGCCGGCGTGGGTGATGCCCTGTCCAAGCAGCCCGAGGTCGAGTACGCCACGAGCGCCGGCAACCTGGAGCACACGGCAGGCCTTGGCCTAGCACTCGCCCACACCTGCTCCGAGCCGCTGTTTGCCTTTGGCGTCCAGGGTCTTGAGGACGTGCGCCAGGACCAGTCGACCGAAGCCGTCAAGCAGATCGCGCTCGACATCGTGGTCAACACGGGCTACGTCTCCAACCTGACCAACCAAAACGATTACTACTACAACTCGAGCGTGGCGCACGCGTTCTACAACGCTTCCTGCAGCATTCCGCGCGAGGGCTCCTACCTGCACGGCGAGGTCGTAAGCCTGGGTGTGCTGGTACTGTTCGCCTATACGGGCGATACCGAGAACCTTGAGCGCTACGCCGCCTTTAACAATCAGATGGGCCTGCCCGTGACGCTTGAGCAGGTCGGGCTTTCCGAGGCTGATATCCCTGCCCTGTGCGAGTACGCGCACGCCACCAACGAATGGAAGCAAGGCAACCCGGAGCCCTTCACCGACGAGAAATTCGCCGCCGCCATCAAGGCCGCCAACGCTTACGGCCACACGCTCTAGGACCGACCCAAAACCACCACAAAGGGGACGGGCACCTTTCTGGTGGTTTTTTATTGCTCCAGCATTCAGTTCGTACTCGAACCCGATTCTTTACGAGAAAGGGTTCGGGTACGTTTTTTGTTTATCGGAAATTCTGCGGAAGGACTACTCGGAACGGTAAACAGAAACGAACAGAGGGAGGGTATCATCGTGGTGATGGTATCCTGCCTTTTGTTTTGCAGGATCAAGGTCGCTTTATGCGAACTTGATCGCCACTTATATGGCGCATTGATGGCAATTGCTTCGTACGTGCATACCGGGAGCCTGTACACCTCTGGCAAGGCGTAGCACACTAGACTTTGTTCCAAAGTCCGTGTGCTAAGGGGGCAGGCCCCTTAGAATTCCTGTGGAGTGTGTACGCACGTACGCAGGAAAACGGCAAAATTTCGCTATATCAGGGCGTTCTTTCATTGGAGAGTATGGTATACACGGCTTAGTTCAACAAATAAGAATTTATATATAAAGGAGAATACTGATGAAACTGTTTTTATGTTCTCACTTTTCAAGTGTAGGAAGTCTGATTAAGGAAGAAGTTGAAAGTAAAAAAGTCGCATTTATTCCAACAGCTTCGCTGCGTGAAGGCTACACCGGTTATGTCGGCTCGGCTCGAAAATTATTCAAAAAGTTGGGAGCAATCGTAACTGAAATTGATATTTCAACGGAGGCTTATTCAACGATACAGTCTCTTTTTGAAGATGCGGATGTGATCTATTTTACCGGCGGAAATTCTTTTTTCCTTATAGACCAGCTCCGTAAAACGGGAACGGATGAGCTGTTGAAGAAAGAATTGGCAAAAGGAAAACTGATGATTGGTGAATCGGCAGGTGCGATTGTATGCGCTCCAAGCATCCAATATATCGAGCAAATGGATGAAAAGCCGGAGGACTACTCACAAGAAGATGATGCAGGGCTTAATTTGATTGATTTCTATGTTCTTCCGCATTTTCTTACAGCACCATTTAAGAAAGTTACCGAGAAAATAATAACTGAGTTTTCGGATTTGAATCTATGCCCAATTAACAATCGTCAGGGAATTGTAATTGATGGTGAAGGTTCAAAGGTTATTTGCAAAGAGTAATTTAAAATTCCAGTTTGCTGCACTCGTTCCTAGCAGGGTTTGGGGCAGGCACGCCCCAACAAGAAGCCGTCCCAAAGGGGCAAGAATGGGGACTGCGGACGATTTCTTGGACCGTTACGCGGCCCTTCCCAGCGCGGAGCGGAACTCGGCCGGCGTGCGGCCGCCGAGCGCATCGCTGCGCCTCTCCGTATTGTATCGGCCGATCCAGCCCCCGAGTTCCTCGATGAAGCGGGCGGGGGTCCAGTCCGACCAGTCCCTGCCGTGCCAGAACTCCTTCTTGAGCAGGCCGAAGAAGCCCTCCATCGCCGCGTTGTCCGGGCTGCAGCCCTTGGCGGACTGGATTGGCTACGCTGATGTGGACAGTTCCGGGAGAGGCACAAGAGACGGGAAGGCCGTGTGCGCGTTCCTGCGCGAGGGCCGTGGGGAGGGGCTGCCTGGGTACGGCGCCTGTCAACTCGGTCTACGTCTTTGATGACCGGGTCGTACTCAATATCAACTTCACGGATGATACCAAAACGGTCACCCGTGAGGAAGTGTTGGGTTCGAGTGCTGTGGACAATGTTCCAGCATGCTGGGATCGAACTCGCTAGCCGGAATCACACGGTACCCGTGACGCAGCAGCAGATCGACAAAAACACCATTGCCCGCGGTGAGCGTACCGCTAAAGGTGCCATCGTAGACGTGACCCGTACCGCACGAGGGGCTGCGGTCCTGCAAAATGCACGCAACGATCTCGGACGGGCCGCCCGCCTGCTCGCACATATCGAGCGCGCGCTGAGCACCCTGGCGAAACTCGCGATCGACCGAGATGCCCTCGCAGGTACAAACCTCGCCATTCACAATCTCGGACGGCTTGCGCGGTGTGGGCAAGCCGCCAAAAACCTCGGGGCACACCAACAGGACCTCGGTCCCTGTGCGTTCGCAGGCCTCGACCAACGCGCGATGGTAATTGTCGAGCCCGTTATATTTGCAGCTCTCTCCCATCAAGCAGGCACTCACCACGATCTTCATACATATCCCTCCCAAACAAAACGCCCCATTTGAGATAGAAACTCAAATGGGGCGTTCGACGTTGTGCAACCAGCCTTACTGCTGCTTTGGCATCAGCGGATTCTCGCGCGTGAGGAGATTCATGAACTCCTCGCCCGTGATCGTCTCCTTCTTGTACAGATAACGAGCCAGCTCATGGAGCTTAAACTTGTTCTCCTTGAGGATCTGCAGGGCGCGGTCATGTGCGTCCTCGATCAGCTTGGCGACGATCGCGTCGACGCGCTCGGCCGTACCGGGGGCACAGGTGAGCGACGTGTCCTGGTTGAGGTAGGCATTCTGAACGGTACCGAGCGCCATCATGCCAAACTCTTCCGACATACCAAAGCGCGTCACCATGTTGCGGGCGAGCTTGGTGGCCTGCTCGATATCATTGGCCGCGCCAGTCGTCATCTCACCAAAGATGAGCTCCTCGGCAGCACGTCCGCCGCAGTAGACAGCGAGCTTGTCGAGCACCTCCTGGCGCGTGGTCAAGAAGCGCTCGTCCTCCTCGACCTGCATGGTGTAGCCCAGAGCACCGCTCGTACGCGGCACGATGGTGATCTTCGTAACCGGCGCAGAACCCTTCTGGCGGGCGGCAACGATGGCATGGCCGATCTCGTGATAGGACACGACCTGTTTCTCGTGATCGGACAGCACCGTGGACTTACGCTGCTGGCCGGCGATGACGACCTCCACCGACTCCTCAAAGTCATCCTGCGTGGCGCGCTTGCGACCCTCGCGGACGGCGCGCAGGGCGCCCTCGTTGATGATGTTGGCCAGGTCGGCACCCGAGGCGCCAGGCGTGGCGCGGGCGATCGCGGTCAGGTCGATCGGCGGCTGCGTCTTCACGCTCTTGGCGTGCAGTTCAAGGATATTCTTGCGACCGGTCAGGTCGGGCAGCTCAACGGGGATGCGGCGGTCGAAGCGGCCGGGGCGCAGCAGGGCCGGATCAAGGCTGTCGGGACGGTTGGTCGCAGCGAGGACGACGATACCCTTGTGGTTATCGAATCCATCCATCTCGGTCAGCAGCTGATTGAGCGTCTGCTCGCGCTCGTCGTTGCCACTAAAGCCGCCGCCATCGCGCTTCTTGCCGATGGTATCGATCTCGTCGATAAAGACGATGCACGGGGCCTTTTCCTTGGCCTGCTTAAACAGGTCGCGAACCTTAGCGGCGCCGCGGCCGACAAACATCTCAACAAACTCAGAACCAGAAATACTAAAGAACGGCACGCCCGCCTCGCCGGCCACAGCCTTGGCGAGCAGGGTTTTACCGGTACCCGGAGGGCCGACAAGGAGAGCGCCGCGTGGCAGTTTGGCGCCGATCTCCTCGTAGCGCTGCGGCTTCTCCAGAAAGTCGACGACCTCCTTGAGGGACTCCTTAGCCTCTTCCTGGCCGGCGACATCCTTAAAGGTCACGCCCACGTCCTTGGAGGCGATCACGCGCGCGCCGGACTTGCCCAGTCCGCCGCCGCCAAAACCACCGCCGCCAAAGTTCATCGACGGACCGTCATCACCCATGGCCTTCTTCATGCGGCGGTTGAGCCACCAGCCAATCAGGAAGAAAATCACCATGGGAAGAATGAGGGTGAGCAGGTAGTAGGTCATCAGGCCCGAGTTCTTATCGGGAACGACCGACTCAAGCGAAGCACCGGACTCAAGCACGCGATCGGTAAAGCCCGCGTCATTCGGCACACCGGTCGTCTTGTAGGCGATATTCTCGTCCTCGCCCTTCTTGGTGTAATAAATCGTGTAATCGTCCGTGTTGTACTCGACCTTGTCGACGCTCTTCTTATCGAGCGCTTTGACAAACGTCGAGTAATCGGTCTTCGTAATCTGCTGCGTGTGACCGATGTTGGGGAACAGAACGGTCGAGAGCACGAGGTAGACGACGAAGGCGATGAGCACGTAGAGGATCATATTCCGTCTACGTTTATTGTCATCCATCTCCATCTGCTTGAACTCCATCTACTGGGGTTGATAATTTTTTCTAGAATACCCAACCCGGACGGCGATAAACCGACGCCGGGCACGAAAGGACAGAGAAGGCATCACTGGGAGTCGGCAAGGTTCAAATCTATACGGGCGACGGCAAGGGCAAGACGACGGCTGCGCTGGGGCTTGCGCTGCGCGCCACGGGCTATGGACTTAACGTACTCATGCTTCAGTTTGCCAAGAAGCTGCACTGCGCCGAACACGATGCCGCGCCGCGCCTGGGACTGCGCATTGTACAGGCCGATCGCGACACGCCCGAGGCTTGCGCCGAGCAGATCATGGAACTTGCACGCGAACAGATCTCGCAGGTCGACGTGCTCATTTTGGATGAACTCGGCGAGGCCATGCGACGGGGCTTTGTGACGCGCGAAGATGTCGAAGCGTTGATCGCGATGAAACCAACCACCACGGAGCTCGTGCTCACCGGCCGCGGTCTGCTGCCCCACGCCAATCTGGCAGACCTGGTCACCGAAATGCGCCCCGTCAAACACTACTTCGACGAAGGCCTCCTAGCCCGCCAAGGCATCGAATACTAGCCATTGCGGACGTCCCCAATGGCTAGGCAGTGGCGCGGCCTAGCCAGTTGCCGCTGTGATGGTAGACAGTGAACATCGCGGCGGTGATTACCCAGGTTACGGGGTAGACCAGCAGCAGATGCTCGAGCGAGGGGTCGAGCGGCATAATCGCGAACACCCACGCCACGCGGAGCACGACCGTGCCGAAGATCGTGAGCATCATAGGCTGGAAGCTCACGCCAGCGCCGCGGATGGAGCCAGACGCGTTTTCGATAATCGAGAAGATCGCGTAGAACGGCGCGATGAAATGAAGAATCGTCGTGGTGTAGGCCGAAATCGCGGCATCGTCGATGAACAAACGCGACAACGGACCCGAGAACACAAGCAGCACGGCAGACAGGCCACCAATGAGCATAAACGACAGCACGAGCGACGTGTGGTATCCCTTTCGCATGCGATCGTAATTGCGCGCACCAAAGTTCTGCGCCGAGAACGTGGTGATCGACACGCCGAGCGCCTCGGTCACCATCCAGATAATGCCGTCCAGGCGGCCGGAAAGGCCCCAAGCGGTCGTGACATCGGCACCAAACGAGTTGACCGACACCTGAATCAAAACGTTGGAGATCGAATACGCCGCAGACTGAACGCCCAGCGGAAGACCACACGAAAGCATGCTCTTGCAAATGCCGCGATCGATACCGAGCTTGGATAGCGACAACCGCCACGCACCCGGAGCGCGCATCATACGAACCAGAATCATCGAGGCATTGGTGCAGATAGTCAGCACGATCGCGATGCCGCAGCCCAGCGCTTCCATGTGCAGCACGGCGACAAAGAGAATGTCGAATGCCACATTGACGAAGCAGCCGGATGCAATAATAACCGCCGGACCGCGCGTGTCGCCCACGGCGCGCAACAGCGCCGTCCCCATATTGAGCAGCAGCGCCGCAAACATGGCGGCAAAGTAGCAACGGGCATAGGCCACACCCTCGGCCAGCAGCTCATGCGGTGTATTCATCAACACAAGCATCGGCTCGACAAACACCATGCCCAGAATGGAAATGACAATGCCGCCCACCAGCGCGAGCGTCATAGCCGTATGGACCGATCGGCTCAGGCGCTCATCATCGTGCCGACCAAAATACTGACCGGTAATGACCGCGCAGCCAGCGCCAACGCCAACGCAAAAGCCAATGCAGAGCTCGGTGAGCACCATCGTGGCTTGAATGCCACCCAGCGCGAGCTTGCCGCCAAACTGGCCAACGATATACGTACCAATAAGCGTGTAAGCCTGCTGAAAAAACGAGCTAAAGAAGATAGGGACGCACAGCGACAGCAGCTGTTGCCAAATGACACCCTGCGTTACATCGATAGCCGTAGATTTCTTAGCCACACGCCCTCCCCACCAGCGTACGTCAAACAACAAAACGGCAATTTAAGACCAAAGCCAATACCAGCTTAGCACCGACCGACGTCGGCCGAAACGCCCCGAACCAGAGCCCGGTGCTAACTATCTGCCTAGTGATACAGCCCCGGCTGGTAGTGGTACTCGTTGCTCACATGCGGGCACAGCTGCCAAAAGGCAACAGCGCTTGCCGCGGCCACGTTGAGTGAATCGACCCCATGTGCCATCGGAATACGCACGGCGCGGTCGCAGCCTGCAATGGTCTTGGCGCCCAAGCCAGCACCCTCGGTGCCCATAAAGATTGCCAGGCGGTCAATCTCCTGGAGCGCGGGATCGTCCAGCGACACCGAATCATCCGTCAACGCCATAGCGGCACACGAAAAGCCGGCATCGTGTAGCGCCGCCAGCCCATCATGCGGCCATACGCGCGCTTCGCTGCCAATGCGTGTCCAGGGCACCTGGAACACCGTGCCCATGCTCACGCGGGCCGAACGACGGTACAGCGGATCGCAGCACGTAGGGCTCACCAAAATGCCATCGACGTTCAGCGCAGCCGCCGAGCGGAAAATCGCGCCGACGTTGGTGTGGTCGACAATGCCCTCGAGCACGCACACGCGCACCGGGCGTTCCCCCGCCGCATCGACGACGCCACCCAAGAACTCGGCTACCGGAATCTGACGTGGACGACGGAATGCCGCGAGCGCACCGCGCGTCACATTGAAGCCCGTCAGCTGCTCCATAAGCTCCATGGAGGCAACGAACACAGGAACCGGACCCGCGCCCTCGCGCACAATCAGGCGCTCAAACAGCGGCATCATCTGGTCGAGCCAGCGCTCGCCCAAAAGAAAGCTCACCGGCTGGTATCCGGCGCGAACCGCACGCTCGATGACCTTGGCACTCTCGGCGATAAAAATGCCCTTCTGCGGCTCCAGCACGCAGCGAAGCTCACGCTCGGTCAGTCGCACGTAGGCATCGAGCCGCTCGTCCTCGAGCGAATCGATTCGCAGCACCTCAACGGCATCAGTCATAGCAGCCAGCCCGCACCCTTCTTTACAGCACATCTATACCAAACGAGGCGACGCTAAGCGCCGCCCCATGCATTCAAACAACCCGATGATACCGTTCACGCCAGACGATTTACGCCTCAACGCGACGATACGTCACGAACTCATAATCGAGACCCTCGTCACCCTCGCCCGCGGCAATCGTGGCAACACCGCAACGCCGCGCAATCCCCCACGCGGGATCGGCATCCAAATCGGGAAAGTACGTATCCACGTCATGCACGCAATGGTCATGCGTAACCTCGGCCTCCACGCAATACGGCAAAAACTGCCGATACACTTCGCCGCCGCCGATCACCCACGCAATGGGTTCATCGGCCACGGCGGCCAAGGCCTTGTCAACGCTATGCACCACGTCGACGCCCACGGGGGCAAAGCTCTCGTCGCGGGTGAGCACGATATTGCGACGGTTCTTAAGCGGACGCCCGCCGGGAAAACTCAGCAGCGTCTTGCGTCCCATAATGACCGGACAGCCTTTGGTGCACGCCACAAAATGGCGCATGTCGGCACGGTTGGACACCACCATGTCGCCCTCGCACCCAATACCCCAGTCATCGCACACGGCGACAATGGCTGAAAGCTTACACGTCATACGCGTCACCTACACCGCAATGGGGATGTTCTTGACCTGCGGGCCGTGTTCATAGCCCTCGACGATCAGGTCGTCGGTCGTAAACGCATAGAAATCATGCACATCCGGGTTGAGCGTTACCTTGGGCGCGGCAAACTGCGGACGCTCGATAAGCTCGCGGACGATATCGACATGACGGTCGTAAATGTGGGCATCGGCGATCACATGCAGCAGCTCGCCAGCGATCATATCGACCGACTGCGCGACCATCATCAGCAAAATGGCGTACTGGCACACATTCCAGTTGTTCGCGGCCAAAATATCCTGGCTACGCTGGTTGAGAATCATGTTGAGCGTCGGCTTGTCGTCCTGCGGACGCTGCGTGACGTTATAGGTCACGCTGTAAGCGCACGGATACAGGTGCATCTCGGACAGGTCGCTAAACACATAGGTGTTCGTCATGATGCGGCGACTGTACGGCGTGTGCTTAAGATCGTACAGTACGCGGTCCATCTGGTCGAAATCGCCCTCGGCATAATGGCTCTTCTGGCCAATCTGGTACCCGTACGCCTTGCCGATGGAGCCGGTCTCGTCGGCCCACTCGTCCCAAATATGGCTGTTGAGGTCATGCACGTTATTGGACTTCTTTTGATAGATCCACAGGATCTCGTCCATAGCGGACTTGAGCGCCGTACGACGCAGCGTAAGCGCGGGGAACTCCTCGCGCAGGTCGTAGCGCGCCGTGACACCAAAGTTTTTAATGGTATAGGCAGGGGTGCCGTCCTCCCACACCGGGCGGACCTTTTGGCCCTCGGTCGTGGTGCCATGGTCCAAGATATCGCGGCACATGGTTACAAACTGTTGATCAGCCTTGCTCATTGACCCTCCTGTCAGTCGCCTACAAGCGAGATTCATTGTAGCCCAGGCGCACGCGGCCCCACAGCCCAAACATAAGCCCTCATTTTCTGACATATGCCAGAAATTCCTTGCGCAAATCTACACGTTCGCTATCCTATTGTTGACATATGTCAGATAAGGAGTGCGCATGGCAGGAAGACGCGAAAAACTGCGCCGTGTTGGGATCATCCCCGAATACCGCGGCTTTACCCCTGACGGCCTAGCAAGCGGAGAGGCCATCGACATGACGGTCGACGAACTCGAAGTCCTGCGCCTGTGCGACCTGGAAGGCCTTAACCAAGAGGCGGTCGCACAGCAGATGGGTATCGCGCGCGCCACGGTGGCGGCAATCTGCAGCCGCGCGCATCGCAAGGTGGCAAGCGCGCTGGTCAACGGACGAGCGCTCATCATCGAAGGCGGCAATATCGTGTACTCCCCCATCACCACGACAACGGCCGCATGGCCAGCAAAGGAGGTTGACACCATGAGGGTGGCAACTACGTACGACAACGGCAACATCTTTATGCACTTTGGCCGCAGCGAGCTGTTCAAGATCTACGACATTCAGGACGGCAAGGTGCTCAACGAGCAGGTCGTGGGCACCGGCGGCACCGGCCACGGCGCCCTGGCGGGCCTGCTCGCCAACGGCGGCGTGGACACGCTCATCTGCGGCGGCATCGGCGGCGGCGCTATCAACGCGCTTGCCCAAGCCGGCATCACGGTATACGCAGGTGCCCAGGGCAGCTGCGATGCTTGCGTCGAGGCCCTTATCGCCGGTACGCTCGCACAGAACGGCGAGGCCACGTGCGACTGCCACGGCCATGACCACGGCCACGCCCACGAACATGGCGAGTCCTGCAGCTGCCACGGCCATCACGAGCACGAGGGCCACGAGGGCTGCAGCTGCCACTAACGGCACGGCACCACGAGCTCGGGGCGCGACGCCGAACGCAACCCAACAATCAAAGCCAACAACAAAGGCCACCCGGCAGCTTCCGAGTGGCCTTTGCCATATCAAGCTGGAATTACAGCCCTATTTCTTATTGCGCATCTGCGCTTCCATCTGGCGCAGCAGCTCCATATCGGACTTGGGACCGCCCGTACCCAGGCCGCCCATGCCGCCCAGACCCATAGCGTCCAGGCCAGGGATATTGGGCATGCGCATTTTCTTGCCCTTCTTACCCTTTTTGCCCTTCTTGCCGCCGGCCTGTGCCTGATTGGCTATCGTGCGCATGCGGCCCATCATCTTATTCATCTCGCCCCACTGCTTCATAAGGCTATTGACCTCGGTGGGGGTTACGCCGGCTCCCTTGGCAATGCGGGCGCGGCGCTGGCCGTTGATGATGGAGGGACGCAGGCGCTCCTCCTTGGTCATCGACATGATGATGGCCTCGTTCTTGTCGAAGATGCCCTCGTCCAGGTTGCCGCCCATCTGGTTGAGCGCGCGCTGGCCACCGGGGAGCATGCCCAGGATACCCTTCATGCCGCCCATCTTCTTGACGGCTTTCATCTGGTCGAGCATATCGTTCATGGTGAAGCCCTCGCGCAGCATACGCTCGGCAGCTTCAAGCTGCTCTGCATCGGCTGCCTCCTGGGCCTTCTCGATGATGCCGACGACGTCGCCCATGCCCAGAATGCGCTTGGCCATGCGATCGGGATAGAACGGCTCCAGCGAATCGGGTTTCTCGCCCATGCTCACAAACTTGATGGGCTTGCCGGTCACCTGACGCACCGAAAGTGCGCCACCGCCACGGGCGTCACCGTCGAGCTTGGAGATAATCACACCGTCAAAGTCGGTGCGATCGGCGAAGGTCGAGACGACGTTGACGATATCCTGGCCGGTCATGGCATCGACGACCATCAGCACCTGATCGGGCTTGACGGCCTTCTTGATGTCGACGGCCTCCTGCATCATCTGTTCGTCGATCTGAAGGCGACCGGCGGTATCGACAATGACCACGTCGCGCAGGTGGTCGACGGCCTCTTGGATGGCGCCCTTGGCAATGTCGACCGGGTGCGCGCCGTCACCGCGGAAGACCGGCACGCCGATCTCGCCACCAAGCGTGGCCAGCTGGTCGGCAGCGGCGGGACGATAGACGTCGCACGCGGCGAGCAGCGGCGAACGGCCCTGCTTCTTGAGCAGGTAGGCCAGCTTTACGGCAGCCGTGGTCTTACCGGAGCCCTGCAGGCCCACGAGCATGATGACATTGGGGATGCGGTTGCTAAAGACGAGCTTGCTCTCGGTTGAGCCAAGCATCTCGGTGAGCTCGTCGAGCACGATCTTGACGACGTTTTGCGCCGGCGACAGCGACTCCATGACCTCGGCGGTCATGCAGCGCTCCTTGGTCTTGGCGACGAACTCCTTGACGACCTTGAAGTTAACATCGGCCTCGAGTAGCGCCATGCGAATATCGCGCATGGCCGAAGTAATATCGGCCTCGGTCAGCTTACCCTTACCGCGCAGGCGGTCAAATGTGTCGTTGAGGCGATCGCTCAGGGAATCAAACACTGGTTACTCCTTAGTTGGACTCGCCCACCAGGGCGCGGCAGAAATCTTTGGCGTTAAACTCCTGCAGGTCATCGACCTGCTCGCCCACGCCGATGCGCAGGATCGGGAGCTTGAGCTTCTCGGCCACGGCCATGGCGATACCGCCCTTAGCCGTGCCGTCGAGCTTAGTCATGATAATACCGTCCAGGCCCAGCGCCTCGTTAAACTCGAGCGCCTGGTTCAGACCGTTCTGGCCAGTGGCGGCATCGATCACAAGCACGACCGAGACAGGCATGGGACCGGCGGCCATATTGGCGGCGCGCTTACGGGTCACATTGACCACCTTGGCGAGCTCGCGCATGAGCTCGGGGCTCGTGTGCAGACGGCCGGCGGTATCGATGAGCACCAGGTCGCTGCCGCGCTTATCGGCCTCGTCGAGCACGTCATAGCACACGCTCGCCGGATCGGAGCCGCGGTCACGCTTGATTACCGGTACGCCGGCACGCTGGCCCCACACATCGAGCTGCTCGATGGCGGCGGCGCGGAAGGTGTCGGCCGAACCGATCACCACGTTCTTGCCGCGGGCGGCCATGGCACTCGCAATCTTGCCGACCGTGGTGGTCTTGCCGGCGCCGTTGATACCGACAAACAGCACGCAGCTCGGCGTATCGGAAAACGGGTCGCGCTCAACAGGCACAAAATGGCCCTCGAGCTGCTCGGCCAGGGCGCGGCGAAGCTGCGGGGCGGTCTTGAGGTTCTTCTTTGCAGCGGCGTCGCGCAGGTCATCGGAGACCTGAATGGCGACCTCGGCACCCATGTCACCCATGACGAGGGTGTCCTCAAGGTCCTCCCAAAAATCCTCGTCGACCTCGCCGCCAAAGTAGAAGACCTCGTTGAGGGCCTCGCGGCTGCGCTCAAGTCCGCGCGAGAGTGCGTCAAAGAATCCCATTATGCATTCACGACCTTTCCGGTTTCGCGATCGAGTTTTTGCGAGACGACGCGACTGACGCCGTCGGCTTGCATCGAGACGCCGTAGAGAACGTCAGCATCCTCCATAGTACGGCGCTGATGCGAGATTACCAAGAGCTGCGTATCGGAACGCAGCACATCGAGGGCGCCGATGAGCTTGGACAGGTTGGCGTCGTCGAGCGCGGCCTCGACCTCGTCCAGCACATAGAACGGCACCGTGCGCGTGCGATACACGGCAAAGAGCAAGGCGAGCGCCGTCAGGCTCTTCTCGCCGCCCGACATTAGCATCATCTTGGTGATGCGCTTGCCGCGCGGCTGCGCCACGACCTCGATGCCCGTCTCGGCCGGATGCTCGGGGTCGGTCATCTCCAGATGTGCCTGGCCACCCGGGAACAGCATGGCGAAGATCTCGCGGAAGTTCGCATCGACCTTCTCAAAGGTCACCAGGAACGCCTTGCGCATCTTGCGGTCGATGGCCACGGTAATCTTGGTGAGCGCCTTGCGTGCGCTCTCCAGATCGGCCAGCTGCTCCTCGATGTAATCGGCACGGCGCTTGAGCTGCTCGTACTCCTCCATGGCGACTTGGTTCACAGGGCCCAAGTTGTTGATCTGGCGCACGAGTTGGTTGAGCTCGCGCTCGGCGGCGTCACGGTCGGTGGGCGCCGGCAGCATGAGCGCTTCCTCGAGCACCGTGGTGCCATCGGCGGTGATGGCCTTGATGGCAGCCTCGACCTGAACCTCGAGCTTGCCGCGTGCGACCTTGAACTCATTTTGCGTCGTAGCGGCAACATCGACCCTCTCTTTGGCGCGGGCGACCTCGGTCTTGGCGTCCTCGATGGTCTTCTTAAGCGAAGCCGAGTCCGCCTCCTCAAGCGATGCCTGATCGCGCAGGCGCGCTGCCCAATCCGACGCGCGCTCCAGCAAGGCCGAATAGCGCTCGTGCATGGGGTCGACACGCAGGCGCAGCAGCTCGAGCGAGCGTGAGGCCTGACGCGTCCCGCGGATACGACGGTCGATACCCTCCAGGCGATGCTCAAGATCGGGCACGCGGCCCTTCAGCGAACGCAGGCGCTCGCTCGTCTGGGCCAGACGCACCTTAGCGTCGGCGAGCTTACCGGCGGCCTCGGAATCGTCACGGCGCACGCGATCGAGCTCGTCGTTGGCCTCGGCAATCTGCAGGCCTAAGTCGCTCGCCTGCGCACGAGACTCGTCACGCGAACGGGTAAGTTCATCCACACGCGGACGTGCGGCACGAACAGCTTCAGCTGCCTGCTCGCGGCGCTTGGAAATACGCACGCGCTCGACCTCGGCGGTGTTGGCACGCTGCTCCAGGCGGCCGATCTCGGAGAACAGTGAGCGGCGCTCGCCCTCAAGACGGGCAATCTCGCCAGCGGCATCGCCCTCGGCGGCGCGCGCCTCCTCGACGGCAGCATTAGCCTCGACGACCTGATCCGAAACACGCTCAAACACGGTAGCAAGATCGGGCTCCAGGCCTTCCAGCTCGCGGATACGACGCTTGCGCTCCAGAGCGCCCGAAGCCTCGCCGGCATCGACCCCCACGCGAACCAAGCCGCCGCAGGCAACGCGTGCGCCATCGGGAGTCACGTAGGTCACACCATCAACGACGGGCGCGGCCAGGGCGGCAGAAAGGTCATCGACCACGTAATAGCCGCCGAGCAATGCCTCGACGACCGGACCGTAGCCCGCACGCACGGACAGACGATCAACAAGACGGGTACCGGCGGCACCCTCGGCAGCCGCAGAGCCACTCACGCTGCGCGCCACCAGCAGCGCCTCGCCCGAGGCCTTCTTCTGGTCCAGGGCGGCGCGACCGGCGCGCTCAAGTGCGGCAGCGTTATCGAACAACAGGGCATCGATATCG
The DNA here is from genome assembly GCF_003468125.1 of Collinsella sp. AM40-7AC. Lineage (NCBI taxonomy): Bacteria > Bacillati > Actinomycetota > Coriobacteriia > Coriobacteriales > Coriobacteriaceae > Collinsella > Collinsella sp. AM40-7AC. Next base: position 85,751 of record NZ_QSGK01000003.1, read on the forward strand.
CCGGCGAGCAGCTGCTCAACCAGGCCCTCAAGCTCACGAGGGGCCTCGAGCACATCGCCCAGACGACCCGAGACATCGTCGCCCAGCGCGCCCACCAGACGGCTTACGAGCGGCGAGCTGTCGGCCATGCGAGCATCAAGCTTCTTTTGGCTGGCAAGCTCCGAGCGCACCTCGGACAGCTTGTTGCGTGCCTCGCTCTCGCGGGCACGCAGGTCCTTGAGGGCAGCGCGCGCCGTCTCGGTGGCCTCGCGCGCATCGCTCTGGGCCTGACGAGCCGCCTCAAGGGCGCTCTCAAGCTCCTCAGCACGGTTGCGGCGGCTATCAAGCGATGCCGTGACCTCCTCGAGCTGCTCATCGATCTGCTCCAGGCGCGAGGCATACATGTTGTCCTCGACCTCGGCGTTGCTCAGCGAGTCCTTCACCTTGGCGAGCTCGAGCGCAGCATTATCGGCAACGCGCTGCACATCGCGCTGTTCGCGCGTGAGCTGCGAAATCTGATTGTCGAGCGCAACGCGACGCTCGTGGAGCTCGGCGGCGGCAGGACCAGCGGCATCAACGTCCTCCTGGGCCTGCATGTGCGCACCGGTAACTTCCTCAAGCTGGGCACGTGCATCCTCGAGCTCCTCGACCACGCGACGGCGCTGATGCTCGGAGCTCGAGATCTGGCCGCGCATGTCGGACAGGCGCGACACCATGTTATGGCCCTTTTCCTCGAGCAGACGCATGTCTGAGTTAATGCGACCGACCACATCTTGCATATGGCGGCGCTGCTCGCCCAAGTCGCCCACAAACAGGCCCTTTTCTTCGAGCATAACTTGGAGCTTCTCGAGCTCGCGCTCCTTTTCGCCCAGGCGGTACTGCGCAAGCTCAAGCTCGGCAGCGCCCTCCTTGGAGCGGCTCTCCAGGTCGTTCCACTGCGACTGCAGCGAACGAAGCTCGTCGACGGCCAGCATCTGCGTAAGCTCGTTCGCGCGCGAGGACAGCTCTTTGTACTTGCGCGCGCGATCGACCTGACGCTCCAGCGGTCGCAGCTGACGGGCGATTTCCTTGTTGATATCACGGGCACGGGTCAGGTGCTCGTCCATCGATTTAATCTTTTTGAGCGCACGTTCCTTGCGACGCTTGTGCTTGGAGATGCCGGCGGCCTCCTCAATGAGGGCACGGCGCTCCTCGGGGCGGCTCTGCAAAATGGCATCGAGCTTGCCCTGGCTGATGATGGAATGCGTATCCTTGCCCAGTCCCGAATCGTGCAGGATATCCTGGATGTCCATCAGGCGGCACGGGCTCGAGTTGATGAGGTACTCGCTTTCGCCCGAGCGGTACATACGACGGGTGATGGCGACCTCGTCAAAGTCGACAGGCAGCATATGGTCCGAGTTATCGAGCACCAGCGTGACCTCGGCCACACCCACCGGCTTGCGCGCCGACGAGCCCGAGAAGATGACGTCCTCCATGGCCTGGCCGCGCAGCTGCTTGGCGCTCTGCTCGCCCAGGACCCACAGAATCGAGTCGGAGATGTTCGATTTTCCCGAGCCGTTGGGACCGACGATGACGGTCAGGCCCGGCTCAAACGTCATATGGGCGCGGTCGGCAAACGACTTGAACCCTTTGAGCGTGAGGGACTTGAGATACACGGCTCCTCGCTTAAACAGGCTTCTTGTTCAGAATCACGCCGTTGGTGGTGTAGCCCATGCGGTCGAGTGCCTCGAGCGCAGCGGCTCCCTCGGCTTCCTTCTTTGAGGAGCCGGAGCCGCGGCCCTGGCGGATACCGTCGATGAGCACCACGGCGGTAAAGGTGGGCGCATGCGCGGGACCCTCGGAGCCGACCAGCTTATACGCAGGAGGCTCGTGGCCGTCTGCCTGCACGCACTCCTGTAAGAACGATTTGGGGTTCGCGGGGTGCTCGGCACGCTCGGAGGCCAGGTGCGGTTTGAGCGTACGATGGATAAAGTCCGCCGCAACATCCCAGCCGGCATCCAGGTACAGCGCACCCACGAGCGACTCGTAGACGTTCTCGAGCGCCGAGTGCAGGCCGCGCGCGCCGGTACCGGTCTCGGAGGCACCAAAGATGATGATGTCGTCGATGCCCAGCTCATGCGACACCTCGGATAGCGTAGCGCCCGAGACAAGCGACACCTTCAGGCGCGTGAGCTTGCCCTCGTCAAACTCGGGATAGGACTCAAAGAGCGAACGGGCGACGACGGCGCCCAAAATGGAATCGCCCAAGAACTCAAGGCGCTCATAGCTGGCAGAAACCGGCTGGCCCTCGACTGCCGAGGGATGCGTAAGCGCCGCGCGCAGAAGCACCTTATTATTGAACTCGTGGCCCAGAATTTCCTGGGCACGCGTAAGTCGTTCAGACAAAGCCAAGACCTAGGCCTCCCTGGCGTTTTCAATCGCGTCGACGGCGTCGGCGACAGAGTTGAGCGAGAGCAGAGTCTCGTCATCGATCTCGAGGTTGAACTCGTCCTCGATAGCCGTAACCAGCTGCAGGCGCTCGAGCGAGTTGGCATCGAGATCGTCAAAGGTGGTCTCATCGCTAATTTCGGCAACATCGACGCCCAGAACGTCAGCAGCGACCTCGGCGATCTTGTCGAAGATTTCGGAGCGGTCCATAGCGCTTCCTCTCATAGTGCATGAATACCAAAAGAATGGTACCGCCCGGGCGGTACCAAGACACGGTTCTGATTCTACCCCACGAAGCAGGCCGCGAGGCACATAACAGCGCTCTAACTCGCTCTTACAAAACGATGCCGTCCATGGAGTTGGCGACATTCTCGACCAGCCCGGCGCGCACGGCTTCGGCCGCCGCAAGCGTACCGTTTTTAACAGCTTCGACCGAGGTGGCGCCATGGCCGATCAGAACCACGCCGCGCAGGCCCAAAAGAATCGCGCCGCCCTTGGCGTCGCCAGAGAGCTTGGCCTTTATCTCACGCATCTGCTTTTTAATGAGCAGCGCGGCGATCTTGGTGCCAAGCGAAGACATAAAGACGCCCTTGAGCTCCTGCAACAAAAACTTGGCAGCGCCCTCGGTGGCCTTGAGCGCAATGTTGCCCGACATGCCGTCGGCGACCACGACGTCAAAATTGCCCGACGTAAGATCGGTGCCTTCGCAGTTACCCACAAAGCCGGGAACCGCGGCTTTCATGGCTGGGAAGCAGGCCTTGGTAAAGTTGGAGCCCTTCTCGTCCTCGGTGCCATTGGCAAGCAAGCCCACGCGAGGATGCTCGATGCCCAGGACAACGCGGGCATAGGCGCTACCCATCTGGGCAAAACGCACCATGTCGTCGACCTCGACATCGGGGTTGGCGCCCATATCGCACAGCACCGTCAGACCGCCGGCGCGATTGGGCAGCGCATTGGTCAGACAGGGGCGCACCGGCTGCTTCTTGCCTTCGGCCATATATCTAAACGGCGTGACGTAGGCGGTCGCGGCAGCGGTCATGGCGCCGGTGGAGCCGGCGGAGAAAAACGCGTCCGCGTTGCCCTTTTTGATGGCGCGGCAGGCAAGCACGATCGAGGACTTGCGCTTGGTCATCACGGCGCGAATGGGATCGTCATCCATGGCGATAATGTCAGGGGCTTCCAGAGCCTCCACACGCGCATGGGCCGCGGCAAAGGGATTGACGATTTCGGCGGGACCGACTGCCAGGACCTCGATATCGGGATCGGCGGCAAGCGCAGCCTCGATACCATCGAGAACAACCTGAGGTTTCTCGTCTCCGCCCACAACGTCTACACAAACGCGAACGTTACTCATATACATACTCCTTATACAAAAATGGCCGACTCATTGAGCCGGCCATTGTGGTTCCATTTGGAACGGCATCGCATCCAGAGTATACCGTTACTCGGTAACGATAACCTCGCGGTCCTTGTAGAAACCGCAGCTGGGGCACACGTGGTGCGGAAGCTTGACAGCGCCGCAACGGGGGCACGTGGACTGAGCCGCAGCCGAGATCTTCATGTTGGCGGAACGACGGGTGTGAGTGCGGATACGACCCTGCTTTTGTTTAGGTACGGGCATAGTGACCTTCCTTATGAACTATCCAGTGTGGCGATTACGCGCAAGTAGCGATACTACCACAGTTTTACTCGTCGAGCTTGAGATTCTTCAATGCTGCAAATGGATTTTCCGTGGCAGCGGCCCATTCTGCCTCTGCCTGGGCGGCGCAATCGCATTGCTCGACGTTGAGATTGCAACCGCAAGTGGGGCACAGGCCGCGGCAATCGGGCTTGCACAGAACGACAAACGGCGTGTCCATGACGACCGCGTCGTTGATGGGCTCACCCAGATCGACGATGCGGTCCTCACCCAGGAGCTCGTAGCCGTCCTCGTAGGCCTCGGGATCCTCGGGCTTCTCGAAGAGGTAGAACTCCTCGATCTCGCCGGCGATATCAAACGAGGCAGGCTCCAGGCAACGGTCGCACTCGCCGGTGGCGTGCGCGCGGACCATGCCCGTGAGCAAGACACCGGTACCGGCATTGGTAAAGACAACGTCGTAGTCGATGCCGTCCTGTAGCTGGTACTCCTTCTCGCCCACCGTGTAGGTGGCAACATCGACCTTGCCGGTCAGCGGATACGAATCACCAGGAAACTCGAGCTGTTCGGAAAGATCGACGGTAACGCTCGGGAACTCAGCCATTACCACTGACCATTCTGTTGGGCGGCACCCTCGTTGAGCTGCTGACGGCAACGGGTAACGGTGCCGGTCAGGCTCTTGAGGTTCTCCTCCAGGTGCGTAAAGACCTGCTCTGCGTAGTCCTCGGCAGCATAACGCGTCTCGCGCTCGTACTGCTGGGCACGATCGCGGATGTCGTCGGCCTGCTGCTGTGCCAAGCGGACGATCTCCTGCTCACCGGCAATGGTGAGGGCCTGCTGCTGAGCGTCGGCGATGATGGAATCGGCCTGAGCGGCGGCGGAAGCCATAAGCTCCTCGCGCTCCTTAAGGATACGGCGGGACTTCTGCCACTCCTCGGGATAGCTCATGCGGATCTCGTCGAGGATGTTGAAGAACACGTCGGCGTCGATGACCTTGAACTGAGCGTTCTTGCCGAAAGGCGGCTTGGCTTCCTCGATCAGCCCTTCGAGCTCATCGACCAAGCTGACGATCCTATCGCCAGGAAAATTCTCGCCCGGCATCCGGTCTCCTTTCATAGGTAACATATCATCGTGCTAGTTTACCACATGCCACCAGGCAATAAAAAACGTCACGAAAAGCGGTGTCTGAGCGCTCCGACCACGTTGGGCGGGACAAACGTCGATACATCGCTGCCGAGCGAGGCGATTTGGCGAACGACCGAACTCGAGATATAGCCGTACTGCGGCGCACTCATGACAAAGATGGACTCCAGCTCGTTATCCAAGCGATAGTTGAGGTCTGCCTGCTGCAGCTCGTACTCAAAGTCGGTCATGGCGCGCAGGCCCTTGACCACGGCCCCCGCCCCCTGCTCGCGAGCGAAGTCGACCAAGAGGCCGGTAAAGGGCAGGACCTCGACGCCGTCGATATCACCGAGCGCCTCACGAGCCAGCGCCACGCGCTCATCCAGCATAAACGTGGTGCCCACACCGTTTTTACCCTGCGACTCGGCGACAGCGACGATCACGCTGGGAAAGATGCGGCGGGCGCGGCGGATGACGTCGATATGGCCAAACGTGATGGGATCGAAGGTGCCCGGGACGATCACGCGGTTGATGGTGTCACTCATGGGCGTTCTCCTGAACCGTCATGGCATCGGTGTTGTGAGCATCGGTGCCGGCGCAATCTTCCTCACCATCGTCATCGCCGACCCAACGAAGCAGGTCGACCGAGGTAATGCCGTAGCGCTTCTCGCGCACGATCTCAAAGCCTGCCGGATGCGCGCCCGCATCAGCGGCGGCATGCTCAAACAGGGCATAAGCGCCAGGTGCAAGCAGACCCTGCTGAGCCAGGTTCTGCAGCAGTATCTCGACCGGCTCGGCACCAAAAGCATAGGGCGGGTCGAGCAGGACCAGATCAAAGGGGCCGCCCGGCACACGACCGCGCGAGGCGCTCGCCAGCATGTCGCCCGTTACCACGCGCCAACGCGCACGGTCACGGCAGAGCGACTCGATATTCTTGGTAATGAGCCGCGCGGCATTCCGATCGATCTCGAACGTCGTGAGCGAGCGGGCGCCACGTGAGAGCATCTCTAACCCTAAGGCGCCGGAGCCGCCAAAGGCGTCCAGCACGCGGACCTCGTCCAGATCGAAGTCAAATGCCGACATGACCATAGATGCGCATGCCTCGCGCACACGATCGGTCGTGGGGCGGGTGACATCGCGACCACGGGGCTCCTCGATCTTACGACCGCGCCATTCGCCGCCGATGATTCTCATCCTCCGCTGACCTCCTTAAAAATGTGTCGATATCGCATGGCGACCGCATCGCGCAGGGGGCGCGTCGCCACGGAGTCAAGGTTGCAAGCATACCGCAAGAGCTCGACCGCGTCCAAATGGGCCCACTCGATCAGCTCCTCGTCGGCATCCAGGTCGACAAAGCGCAGAGTCACACCGCCATGCTGGCGGTACCCCAGGATTTCGCCCTCGTGGCGCAGACGAAGGTCCATCTGGGCGAGCGTAAAGCCGTCCGAGGTCTTTTCGAGCGACTGGAGACGGTCTTGCGCCGCCGAAGCGCCGCCGTTGCCCTTGGAGTGCGTCATGACCAGGCAGGTGCCCGACACGCTGCCGCGGCCCACGCGGCCGCGCAGCTGGTGCAGGGCCGCCAAGCCAAAGCGCTCACCGTTCTCGATGACCATGACGGTGGCGTTGGGCACGTCGACGCCCACCTCGACCACCGTGGTCGAAACGAGCACGTCGATCTCGCCGCGCTTGAAGGCGTCGATCACGCGATCCTTCTCCCCCGCCGGCATGCGGCCGTGAAGACGCTCGATGGTAAGCCCCGGCAACGCCAGGCGTAGGCGGTCGAGCTCGGTTGCCGTATCGTGCAGCGGCACGGGCACGGTTACGCGACCCTCGTCGTCACGGACGATACCGGGCACATCCTCAAGCTCATCGGCCGAGTCGCTCGGCTCCACGAGCGGGCAAATCACGTAGGCCTGCTGACCCTTTTCATGCGCCTCGCGGATGGCGCCATAGGCAAGGTCGCGGCTCGACTCGGTAAGCACGCGTGTCGTCACGCCAGCGCCAGGGACGGGCCGATGGCGGATGATGCTCGTGTCCAGATCGCCGTAGACCGAAAGCGCCAGCGTACGTGGGATGGGCGTTGCCGTCATAACGAGCAGATCGGCACCAGGGCCCTTCGCACGCAGGGCGTTGCGTTGGCCGACGCCAAACCGGTGCTGCTCATCGATGACCACGAGCGACAGATGCTTAAACGCCACGTTATCCGAAAGCACCGCGTGGGTGCCAAAGAGGACATCGAGCTCGCCCGATTCCAGCTGGGCATGGATCCGCTCGCGCTCGGCCGCCGGCGTGGCGCCCGTCAGGAGCGCCCAGGTCATGCCAGCCTGCAAGAGCAAGGGGCCGGTCTTATCGGCATATTGACGCGCCAGCACGCCCGTGGGCGCCATAACGCAGGCCTGCGTGCCGCTATCGGCAGCCACAGCCAGCGCGCAGGCGGCAACGGCGGTCTTACCGGTACCGACATCGCCCAGCAGCAGGCGGTTCATCACGCGCCCGCCATCGCACATATCGCGCAGGATATCTTGGAACGCGGCCTCCTGCTCGTCGCTCAGAGAAAACGGCAGGGCCTGCTTAAGCGCGGCCAGGTGCTCGCCCGCGGCGTGGGCGTAGGGCACCACATCGACCAGGCTGCCGTCGTTGCGCAGGCGCAGCGCCAGCTGCAGGTAGAGGCACTCCTCGTAGGCAAGCCGTGCGCGCGCGATATCGCGCTCAGCCATGCTCGAAGGAAAGTGGATCGATCGAAGCGCACGAGCATCGCTCATCAGGCGACGTTTAACGCGCAAGCGTGCGGGAATCGGGTCGAAGGGATTGCCGACGACCTCGAGCGCGCCACTTACGATGCGGCGCATCCATGCCTGGCTCACGCCGTCACTCACATAATGGACCGGCAAAATGGTGCCCGCAGCACGCCCCTCATCGAGCTTTTCAAAGTGCGGCGAGGCCATCTGCTTAAAACCGTAGGCAAACTCAACCTTGCCCATCACGGCCAGGCGGTCGCCCTGCTTAAGCTGCTGGGCAATCCAAGGCTGACGGAAAAAGGCGACCTGCAGCACGCCCGTCTCATCAACGAGTGAGACCTCGGTCACCTGCATGCGCGGACGCGGCTTCTTTTGAACGATACGGTCGACCGTGGCGATGATGGTACACACGGTACCGATGGGCGCCATCTCGATGGACCAGGAGCGCGTAAAGTCCAGGTATCGATGAGGGATATGGAGAAGGAGGTCCCCCACCGTCCGAATTCCCAGACGGCGAAGGGCCTCCTCACGTTTACCCGAAACATATTTGAGTCGCGCGATATCCTCGTCGAGCGCATTGCTCTGGGCAAAGCGCTCCGAGACGCGCGGCACGGAGCACAGCTCGGACATGGGCAGTTGCCTACTCGATCGAGAAGATCACGGGATAGAGCGGCTGCTCGCCACGATGGGCGTCAATCTCCAGATCGGGCTGAGCCTCCTCGATGGCGTCGACGATCTCTTGGAAGGCCTCGTCGGAAAGCTCCTCGCCGGCCAGAATCGTCAGCGCGTCGCCCTCCTCTTCCTCCTGCATGCGGTTGATGCAATCGAGCGTGACCTGCTTCACGTCGGAGCCGACCACGTCGATGGAGCCGGCAATGATGCCCATGACGTCACCGGAGTGAATCGGCGAGCCGTCAGAGGCGCTGGAGTCGCGCACGGCACGGGTGACCTCGCCATCGCGGACCTCGCTGATGGCGTCGACCATGGCGGCGACGGCGTCCTCGAGCTCGGAATCGGGCAGGACGGCGAACAGCGCGGAGAAGGCCTGCGGAACGGTCTTGGTGGGAACGACGGCGACCTTCTTGTCGGTGCAGGCAGAAGCGGCAGCCTCGGCGGCCATGCGGATGTTGCCGTTATTGGGCAGGATGATGACCGAGGTCGCGTTGACCTGGTCAACGGCGCCCAGCAGGTCTGCAGTCGAGGGGTTCATGGTCTGGCCACCCGACACGATCACGTCGACGCCGAGGGACTTAAGGATGTCGGCCTCACCGGAACCGGCGGCAACGGCGACAAAACCCAGCGCCTTGGCGGGCTCGGCGGCCTTCTCCTGGTCCTCGTGGATCTTGGCGGTACGGTCATGGGCCTCCATCTCCATGTTGTGGATAAAGACCTCATAGATCTGACCGAGCTGCAGCATGTGCTCGAGCACCAGGTTGGGGGTGTTGGAGTGCACGTGGATCTTGTAGTCGGGGTAGGCACCCACGAGCAGCTCGCAGTCGCCCATGGAGCCCAGGAACTTAAGGCACTCGTCCTCGTCAAACGGAGCGTCGGCCTTAAAGAGGAACTCGTTGCAGTAGCGGAACTCCGAGCCCTCCCAGTCGTCATTGGCCTCGATCTCAACGCGGCCAAGAGCGGCATCGCGGGCAGAGCCGGCGGAGTCAAACGTAGCGGAGAAATCCTCGACAACGGTGCTGCGACCAAGTGCTGCAGCCACAAAGTTCTCAAGGAAGATGGCAAAGCCAAAGGCGCCGGAGTCGACCACGCCGTTCTCCTTGAGGACGGGCAGCAAGTCGGGCGTGCGGGCGACGGACTGGTAGGCCTCGACGACGATGGCGTCGAGCGCGTCCTCGGCCGAGAACTTCTTCTTCTCGCACTCGTCTGCCTTGGTCGAGACGTCGCGCAGCACCGTGAGGATCGTACCCTCGATGGGCTTGCGGACGGCCTGGAAGGCAACCTTGACGGCTCGGCGGAACGCATAGGCGATGTTAGCGGACGTGATGGGCTCATCGGCAGAGACAAGGCCCTCGGCCACACCACGCAGAATCTGCGAGGTGATGACGCCGGAGTTGCCACGGGCACCCATCAGGGAGCCATGGGTGATGGCACCGGCGATGGCCTCCATGTCGGCGTCGGCAGGAAGGGCGGAGAGCTCCTTGGTCACCGAGGCGAGCGTGAGCGACATGTTGGTGCCGGTATCGCCATCAGGTACGGGAAAGACGTTGAGCTTGTTGATCTCCTCGGCCTTGTCGGAAACGGCAGCCGCAGCGATCGGAAAACAGGTGCGAATGGTCTTTGCAATCATGGGTATTTGAATCTCCGTTTTCGGATGCTAGTTCAGACGGCTCTTGAGCGCGTCGATGTGAATGCCGATCTTAAGGCTGGCGGGATCGATCTGGGCGATCTCCTGCAGAGTGAAGGCAACGGAGCTCGAAAGATTGTGGCAGACGGACTTCATGTTGACGCCGTTCTCGAGCACGACGTGAAGATCGACCGTAAGGCCGTTCTCGTCAGCGGAGACAAGCACGCCCTTGCGGAGGCGCTGACCGGCAAGCAGGCGCACGCTCTCGGCACCCTGGAGCTGCTCAGCCATACCGACGACGCCATAGCACGTCATCGCGGCATAACCGGCAATATCGGCAATAACGTCGTTCGAGACGCTCAGGCTGCCGTTAATGGTCTCAGACACAAGAATCTCCTTATCTGGTGCTCGCGGCACCATCTCGTGGGAGCAATCATTGCAATATTCTACAACGACCGCGCCATGTTGAGGTGGTGGGTCGCGGGATTACATCCTCGACACGAAATGTTGATATGGTAACGTTCGCGACCGGCGATCGCGGCATGAAAAAAACCCGCCGCAAAAGCGACGGGTTTAACAACCTGGCTCCCCGGGTAGGACTCGAACCTACAACAGCGCGGTTAACAGCCGCGTGCTCTACCATTGAGCTACCGAGGAATTTAAAAGCCCAACGGAAAGGGCTGGAAAATTCTGGCTCCCCGGGTAGGACTCGAACCTACAACAGCGCGGTTAACAGCCGCGTGCTCTACCATTGAGCTACCGAGGAATAGGTGCGTGCTCTCAAGCAACGAAGTTTATTATACGGACGAATCAGCTCAGGGCAAGAACTTTTTTAAGAAATTTTCCGACCCAACCGTTGCGGCAAGGAGTGTCCCAAAGTGCCGGCAAAAAATGAACGTCCCCAACTGCCAGGTTCACTCTCATTTTGCGGGCACTCATTTAAGTCTGTCCCCAATGAGTGTTAAACGACTAGTCATTCAAGAACGTCCCTAACGGCTACATGAAAGCGCCCCCAAGCGGATGTGCTTGAGGGCGCTTCTTGCTTGACTAGCTTTCGATATAGTCCTTCAGCTTGCTCGAACGGCTCGGGTGGCGGAGCTTGGCCAGGGTCTTGGACTCGATCTGGCGGATGCGCTCGCGCGTGACGCCAAACTCGCGGCCGACTTCCTCGAGCGTACGGGGATGTCCGTCGACAAGGCCAAAGCGCAGCTCGATAACCTTGCGCTCACGATCGGCAAGCGAATCGAGCACCTGGGTGAGCTGCTCCTGCAGCATGGAGAAGCTGGCGGCATCGGGCGGAACGATGGCCTGGGAGTCCTCGATGAAGTCGCCCAGCTGGGAATCCTCTTCCTCGCCGATGGGGGTCTCGAGCGACACGGGCTCCTGCGAGATCTTCTGGATCTCGCGGACGCGGTCGGCGCTCATGTCCATCTCGGCACCGATCTCCTCGGGGGTCGGGTCGCGGCCCAGGTCCTGAAGGAGCTGACGCTGCACGCGGACGAGCTTGTTGATGGTCTCGACCATGTGCACGGGAATACGGATGGTACGGGCCTGGTCGGCGATAGCGCGCGTAATGGCCTGACGAATCCACCACGTGGCGTACGTGGAGAACTTAAAGCCCTTCTGGTAGTCGAACTTCTCGACGGCGCGAATCAAACCGAGGTTGCCCTCCTGGATCAGGTCCAGGAACAGCATGCCGCGGCCAACATAGCGCTTGGCGATGGAGACGACCAGACGCAGGTTTGCGCTGATGAGAGCCTGCTTGGCCTCGAGGCCGACATTCTCGATACGGGTCAGACGGCGCATCTCGGCACGCGTGAGCTCGAGCTCGCCCGCCTCGGCAGCCTCGAGCTTCTCGGTGGCCTCAAGACCGGCCTCGATCTTCATGGCCAGATCGACCTCTTCGGAGGCGGTCAACAGGTCGACCTTGCCGATCTCCTTGAGGTACATACGGACCGGGTCGCCGGTCAGCATCACCGTGGAGGCATCGATGCCACGCACGCGCGAGCGTGAACGGGACGTGCGCACGGTGCGCTTCTTCTTGCTCTTGGAAGAACCCATCTCGGCGTCGGCCTGACGGGCCATCTTGAGCTCGTGATCGTCGAGCGAGCCGGAATCGTGCTCGTCGTCGTCATCGAAATTGTCGGTATCGGTATCGTTATCGTCATCGTCGACGTCCATGGGGGCGTCGTCGTTACCGCTCGCGGAGATAATCTGGATGCCGCTGTTGCGCAGCGCGGAATACACCGCGGTGAGCTGCTCGTCAGAAACATCGATATCCTTCAGGGCGACCTGAATCTCGTCCTCGGTTACCGAAGTCCTGTTTGAGCCGTTGCCCATGAGCTTTGCAACGTAGGATTCCAGCCCAGTACCCGTGCTCTCAGTCTTTTTTGGCACAGATTCTCCCTTCATAGTCCACAGGACTCAATACTTTAGCACACACATTGACGTCTATACCCAAAAAGAGAACTGGATATAGGCGAGAATACGCTGGTTGACCACAACATCTAGGCTTGTTCGGTGCCTGCGGCCTCCAAGCCGATCAAACGGAACGGGTCCGCCACGCCGCCGATCGACTTTTGCAGCTCGCGTTGACGCTGCGAATCCCGCGCGGCCTGCACGGTCAGCGCGCGACGGGCCTCATCGTCGAGCGAACGATCCTGGCGCAGCTTGGCCTGTGCGGCACGCATGCGGCGCTTGATGGTGTAGAGCTCGAGCGTATCGAGCATAAACACGATGTTCGTCTCGGTGGGGTGCTTGCTCGTCGCCGAGATGCGCCCGGCACTCACAAGCGTTGCCGCCTCGGGACACACCGAGCGCGCCGCATCCATGCAGGTCGCAGGATCGGTGCCCGGGGGCGTCGCCAGTACGGCCCATGCGATGGACTCGTGACGTGGGTCAACCCACTCGATGGAGCAGATGCGGTCGGCATACGTGCGGAACAGGTCGGGGTAGCTCGTGAGCATGGTCAGCAGCTCGCGCTCCCCTGCCAAGGACTTGCGTTCTAGATCGGTCAAAACCATCGGCGCCGCCGCAGCCGATGCGCTCGAACCATCAGCCACAGGCGCAGCGCCCATATCATCAGGCACATCGATCGGCGGCAAGTCGTCAACGACCTCCACGGGCGCGGCACCGTAGGCATCGAGCGGGACGTAGTCGTACGGTTCTTCCTCGACCGGCGCCGCTACGGCCGGAGTCGCGCCCGATGCCCAAGCACCGCGACCGGCATCGCGAGAACTCGATGCCCGACCGCCCGCATTTCCAGAGCGCTCGGCCTGTGCCCGCTGGCGCTCATAGTTCTGCTCACGACGTCGTTCCGCATCCTCGCGCTTGGCGACATCGCGAAACACGCGGCCCGAGCTCGCACGCACCGTCTCCAGATCCAAACCCAGTAGATCGGCAATCTGAATAAAGTACGTATCGATCATGTAGCTATCGCGCAGCGGATAGATGAGCGTCAGCGCATCCTCGAGCGCCTTGGCACGACCGCCCGGCGTGGTAATGTCGCTCGACTCCTGCAGCGAACGGTAGACAAAGTCCATGAGCGGCTCGGCCGCGTCGATGCGCGCCTGCAGCTCCTCTCCGCCGTGCGCCGTGATGAACTCCATGGGATCGTTGCCGTCGGGCAGCACCACGCAGCGCAGGTCCATCGAATCCTGCTCGATAAACTGAATCGCACGGCGAGCGGCCTTTTGACCGGCAGCATCGCCGTCAAACATATACACGATGCGCTTGGCAAAGCGGGTGAGCGTCTTGACGTGATGCTCCGTGAGCGCGGTGCCCAGCGTGGCGACAACGTTTTTAATCCCCGCTTCCCAACAGGCGATGCAGTCGGTATAGCCCTCCACCACGATGGCGGTATCCTGCGCGACGATAAACTCCTTGGCCCAATTAAAGCCGTAGAGGTTTCGCTTTTTATGAAACACGCTCGTTTCGGCGGTATTGAGGTACTTGGGTTGGCCGTCACCCATGATGCGACCACCAAAGGCAATGTTGTGACCCTGCTCGTCAAAGATGGGGAACATCACGCGGTCGTAGAAGCGGTCGGCAAGCTGCCCGCGCCCGCGGCTCACGGCAACGTTGGCATCGATCATCTCCTGCGGGGTAAAACCCGCCTGGGACAGGTGCGACACCAGCGCGTTGCGGCCCGGTGCAAAGCCCAGGCAGTAGCGGCGGCAGACGTCGCCACCCATGCCGCGGCTGGCAAAGTACTCGCGCGGACGGCCGTCCTTACCGCGCATAAGCATGGTGTGGTAGAACTGGGCGGCCTCGGCGCACAGATCGTAGATTCGGGCACGCTTGGTACCGCGCTCGCGGCGATCTCCGGTGTCATGCAGCTCAATACCCGCGCGATCGGCCAAATATCGGATTGACTCGGGAAAGCTCAGGTTCTCGCGCTTCATGATATAGGTGAAGACATCGCCGCCTTCGCCGCAGCCAAAGCAATGCCACACCTGCGTGGCAGGGATTATGTGGAAGGACGGCGTCTTTTCGCCATGAAAGGGGCAGCAGCCCCAAAACTCATGGCCGCGGGGCTTGAGCTCAACCGTTTCCTGCACGATGGCAACTAGGTCGGACGCAGCGCGGACCTGGTCTTTTTCCTCATCGCTAATCACGGACGCTCACCCCCTGCTCGCCCAAGTTGTGACGAATATCTTCGATATTACCCTCGACGGTCGCGATCAACTCATCCAGCGAATCGAACACGCGCGACGGACGCAGCCAGCGCGTAAACGCCAGCGAAACGGAAGCGCCATACAGGTCGCCCGTATAACCAATTAAATTGGCCTCGAGATGCGCAGATGCCGCATCGTCAGCATACGTCGGCGGCAGTCCGACGTTAACGGCAGCGGGCCACACGATGTCGTTGACCAGCACCAGGCCCTCATACACGCCATCGGCAGGCACCTGAATGCCGTCGGGAACATGTAGGTTTGCCGTGGGAAAGCCCATGCCAGAACCCTCGTGACGGCCGCGAATAACACCGCCGCGCACCATATACGGGCGGCCGAGTAACTCAGCAGCAAGCTCCACATGGCCCTGTCCCAGCTCATGACGAATGCGGGTGGCGCAAATGGCCTCACCGCCCTCGCAAAGCAAGTCGTGCCCGTATACGTCAACGCCGCGCTCGGCACCCCAGGCGCGCATCTCGGCAACACCAGAAGCACCGCCACGACCCAGCCTAAAGTCGCTGCCAACGCGAATCGATCGAATGTCGACCAGACGCGACACCAGCGAGAGAAAATCAACATGGTCAAGCGCCGCAACCTCAGGCGTAAAGGGAACGGCCACCACCGCATCGACCCCGGTTTGAGCCAGGGCATGCAGACGGTCGGCCGTCGTCATCAATTTTTGAGCGGGCGAAGGGCTCACCACGACGTCCGGGTCGGGATCGAAGGTAACCACGACCGCCTTACAGCCATGGGCACGGGCATCACAGACAAGCGCTTCGATGAGTTCCTGGTGTCCACGGTGCACACCATCGAAAACGCCGATGGCGATGGAGGCAGCACCCAAGTGCTCGCACTCATCAAATGCATCGGCAGCAACGATGCGAGCCTCGTCCGACTCGCCCGCGAAAAAGATACGCGCGAGCTCGCGAGCGGACAACATCATCGAACACCGCCGATTGCCTGCGGAAACACGTGCTCCATGACAAAGCGGCCACTCTCAATGCGGGCGAGCGCCTTGAGTCCCCCATCGAGCACCAACGCAAACGGCGCCTTCGAGGCATCGAAATCCGCAAGCGCACGCTCAACGGGAATGCGTCGGCCGCAGAGCAGGTCATCGGCAAGATTGCCAGGCAAGTCAACACGCGTGGCGCCCAGGGCCGCAATGGGATCCAGGGCAAAGCCAGCCGCGGACTCGGGGGAAAGTTCCTCGACCGCATGACAAGCGCCAATGGAAACAACACCGGAGGCCGTGCGGCGCAACGCGGAAATGTGCGCGGCGCTCTCACAGGCGCGGCCCAAGTCTCGAGCGAGCGCACGGATATAGGTGCCCTTGCTCACCGAGAAAGCCACGGTCCACACACACGTATCACCTTCGCCGCCCACGGCGATCAGGTCGGCGGCATAGACCTCGACGGGGCGCGGAGGTAGGTCCACCGCATTGCCCTCGCGAGCAGACTTGTAGGCGCGAACGCCATTGACCGAGATAGCCGAAAACGCCGGCGGCACCTGCATCTGCGGACCCAGCATGGCCGCCAAGCGCTCACGGGCATAGGCAGGATCGCGCAGCTCGTTGGCAATAGCCACCGTGCGGACCGCCTCGCCCTCCGCATCATCGGTATTGGTCTCGGCGCCAAACGAGATGTCGGCGACATAGCTTTTGGTATCGAGGGTTAGCATGCCCAGCAAACGAGCAGCCTGGCCAACACCCACCACCATGACACCCGATGCCATGGGGTCGAGCGTGCCGGCATGGCCGACGCGACGCTCATGGAGGGCGCGCCGACATTGCGAGACCACATCGTGGGACGTGCAGCCCACCGGCTTATCGACGGCGAGCAGCATATTCAGTTGAGAAGGCGTACGACGAGCCATGTACCATCCAAAAAGTTAAAGCTCGACAGTCACCGAAGCGGGATCCTCCCCTACCAGTTCGGCCAGCATGGGAAGTGCCACGGTGAGCGTCTCGAGAATCGTTCCGTTGTTGGAGAAACCGGCGGCAGCGGGATGTCCGCCTCCGCCAAAGGCAGCAGCGATCTCGGACACGTTGAGGTCGCCCTTGGAGCGCAGGTTGCCGCGCACCTTGGTATCGCCCTCAATGCCCTTCAGGAACAGACAGACCTCGACGCCCATCACCGAGCGCACCACGTCAACCAGACCGTCGCACTCATCCGAGGTGACACCGCACGCCTCAAGGTCACTCTGGTACGCGTAGCTATACGCGACGCGCCCGTGGGCCACCGTCTTAATGCGGCCCATAACGATGGACTTGAGATGCAAAAACTCAACGCGCATGCTCTGGTAGACCTCGAGTGCCACACGCGCCGGATCGGCACCGTGGGCAACCAGACGCGAGGCTGCATGGAACGCGGCGGCGTCGGCGTTTTGGTACTGAAAACGGCCGGTATCGGTAACCAAGCCACACAGCAGGCAGGTTGCAACGCCATCACGTGCGACAATGCCGCAATTGTCCAAGAAGCGGTCGATGATCATGGCGCAGGCTGCAGCTTCGACGCGCCTCAGGCTGAGCTCGGCAAACTCCTCGCGCGCCGGATGGTGATCGAAGCACACCACATGCTTGGAGCGACGAAGCACCTCGGCGGAATTATTGAGACGCTCGACGACCGGCACGTCCACCGAGATGAACAGGTCCGGATTGCCGGTATACGCAGATGCCGGTACCAGGCGATCGGAGCCTTCCATAAAGCGGTAGATACGCGGAACCGGGTCATCGTCTGCCAACAGCAGCGCAATGTCCTTGTTGGGAAAAAACTTCATAAGCGAGAGGCCCAGACCCAACACGGAGCCCAGGGCGTCACCATCGGGAGAAGTGTGTCCCGAAATCGCAATGGAGGACGCACCCTCGATGAGCTCGAGGATGCGTCGCTGAATATCTGCAGACTCGCACGAGGCGAGGTCGGCGGAATTAGTCATCTAAAGCTGCCTCCTGGGCGGCATCCGCTATCGGATAGCCGTCCTCGTCCTTTTCGATCGCAAGCGTGGCGGGAACGTTTTCCAGCGCACGCGTGATGCGCTCGGCCTCATCGGTCGAGCGATCGATGCGAAAATCGAGCTCGGGCGTGACACGCCAATCGAGCGAGCGAGCCAACAGGCTGCGAATACGGCCCTTGGCGCTTGCGAGCGCCTCCATGACCTCGTCGTAGCGGCTCGCATCGCACGACACGTACACACGCGCAAACGAACGGTCCACCGCGACCTCGACCGCGGTCAAAGTAACCAGGTCGAGACGCGGATCGGAAACCTCAAAGAGCAGGATATAACCGAGCTTCTCGCGAAGCTGCTCGCCCAGACGGCGGGTTGCCTGCGTTTGCTTCATAGCGCTACCCCCTACTCGGTACGGGCAACCTGGTCGATGCGGTAACCCTCGATCTGGTCGCCGGGCTTGATGTCCTGGAAGTTCTCCAGGCCAATGCCGCCCTCGGAACCGCTCTTGAGGCTCTTGGCCTCGTCCTTGTAGTGGCGCATCGAGGCGATCTTGCCGTTGAAGACCACGATGCCGTCGCGCACCAGACGCACGGAATCGGTCGCGGCGATCTCGCCCTCTTCGACACGGACACCGGCGGCGATACCGACTTTGGGCACCTTGAAGGTGTCCAGGACGGTCGCGGTACCCGTGGAGACCTCGACCTCGGTGGGCTTAAGCATGCCGATACGGGCAGCGTCGAGTTCCTCGAGACACTTGTAGATGACGTCGTAGCAACGGATCTCGACGCCCTCACGCTCGGCGGCGGAGCGGGCCTTACCGTCGGGACGGACGCCAAAGCCGATGATGATGGCGTTGGAGGCGTCGGCCAGGACGACGTCGGTCTCGTTGATGGCACCAACGGCGGAGTGGATCGTGTTGATGCGGACCTCGGACTGATCCATCTTGTCGAGCGAATCCTGAAGGGCCTCGATAGAGCCCTGGACGTCGGCCTTGATGATCAGGTTGAGCTCCTTGACCTCGGCGTCGGCAATGGTCTCGAAGAGGTTCTCGAGCGTGACGTGCTTCACGCGGCTCTGCTCCTCGATACGGGCCTTGAGCGAACGCTCGTCGGCAAGGGCGCGAGCCTCGCGCTCGTCCTCGAACACGCGGAACTCGTCGCCGGCGTTGGGCACGGACTGCAGACCCAGAATCTCGACGGCGTCGGAGGGACCGGCCTCGGTGACGGCGCGACCCTTGGGGTCGAGCATGGCGCGGACGCGGCCGTAGGTAAGGCCGGCGACCAGCGTATCGCCCACGTGCAAGGTACCGCGGGTCACGAGCACGGTAGCGACCGAGCCGCGGCCCTTGTCGAGCTTGGCCTCGAGGACGTTGCCCGAGGCAAAGGTGTCCGGGTTAGCCTTGAGCTCGAGCACGTCTGCCTGGAGCAGCACGGTCTCCAGAAGGTCGTCGATACCGATCTTCTGCTTGGCCGAGATGTTGACGAACATGTTCTGTCCGCCCCACTCCTCGGGGATGACGCCGTACTCGGTGAGCTCCTGACGCACACGGTCGGGGTTGGCTCCCGGCTTATCGATCTTGTTGACGGCGACGACGATGGGTACGCCGGCGGCCTTGGCGTGGTTGATCGACTCGACCGTCTGGGGCATGACGCCGTCGTCGGCGGCGACGATCAGGATGACGATGTCGGTCACCTTGGCGCCACGGGCACGCATGGCCGTAAAGGTGGCATGACCCGGAGTATCGATGAAGGTGATCTTGCGGTCGTTGATCATGACCTGCGAAGCGCCGATAGCCTGCGTAATGCCGCCCGCCTCGCCGGCAGCAACGCCGGTGTGACGGATGGCGTCGAGCAGCGACGTCTTACCGTGGTCGACGTGGCCCATGACGGTGACGACCGGGGCACGCGGCTTAAGGTCGGCGGGATCGTCGTAGAACGAGAAGGTGTTCTCCTCCTCGGGGGTGATGATCTTGATCTGACGGCCCAGGTCGTCGGCGACGAGCTCGACGAGGTCGTCGGACATGGACTGCGTCATGGTGAGCGGCGTACCCAGCAGGAACAGGCGCTTGATGATGTCGTTGGCCGGAACGTCGAGTGCCTCGGCAAGCTCCTGGACGGTAACGCCCTGGGAGACCTTGATGGCGTCGAGCTCCTCGGGGTTCACGCCCTGGGCCAACGCCTCCTCTATCTTGCGCTCCTCCTGAGCCTTGGCAGCCTCGCGCTCGCGCTTCTCCTTGCGCTTCTTGCGGCGACCGGTGGACTCACGAGAGGCCTCCTCGACGGCAGCACGAGCCTCCTCGAGTACCTTCTCGCGGCTGTACTCCTCGGCCTCGCGAGCCATACGGCTATAGTGGTCCTCTTCGTTGTTGTGACCGCCCTTGCGCTTCTTGCCCTTGCCCTGCTTGTCGGGGTTGGGGAAGTCCATGCCGGCAGCGACGTTGTTGCTGGCGTTGGTGCGATGACTGTGCGGACGGCTCTCGGAGGCGTTGCGCTCGGAGTTGTTGTCGGAGGCGTTACGATCGTTACGACGGCCACCGCGGCGGTCGTTGTTGCCGCCACGACGGTTACCGCGCTCGGCGGCGCGCTCGGCTTTGGCCTTGTCCTCGGCGTCCTTCTTCTCCTTGAGCACGGTCTCCTGTGCGGCGATCTGGTCGAGCAGCGAACGGAAGCGCGAACCGGAGTCGGAAGCGGGAACGGCGCGGCGCTGGGCCTCGCGGGCAGCCTCCTCCTTCTCGCGAGCAAGGCGCTCCTGCTCGGCCTTCTTCTTGGCCTCGGCCTCGGCGCGGGCAGCCTCCTCGGCAGCCTGGGCTGCGGCAAACTGGCGGCGTTCCTCCTCACGTGCCTTCTCGGCGGCGATGCGCTCACGCTCGGCCTCGGCGGCGCGTGCGGCCTCCTCGGCGGCAGCTGCCTGCTCCTCGGCCTGCTTGGCGGCCTCGACTTCCTGAGCGCGGGCCTCGATCACCGAGGCGAGCTGCTTGCGGACCATGGCGACATAGGCGTCCTCCAAGGTGGAGGAAGCGGACTTAGCGGGAATCTTCATATCGGCGAGATGACCCATCAGTTCCTTGGAGGTCATGCCGAACTCTTTGGCCAGGGTGGACACACGGACTTTTGCCATATGACTTCACCTACCCTTTCTGGCACCTTGGGTGCCTAGAGACTGAACGAGCGTGGGAGACGCGCCGGGACCCGCCCGGCGCGACCGCGCGCTAGATCAGGTCCTCCGCATCATCGAAGGCGTCGGTGTCGTGGACACCGCAGAAACGGGAGCCGGGACGGGCCTGGTTGCGGCACTGGATGCCGTCCTCGGACACGTACTCGCAGCGACGGACGTCCTCGTCCTCCTCGTCACCGATCAGGTCGGCGGCGGGCTCCTCGTGAACGGGAACGTTCTTGAGGATGTCGGCGGCAAGCGTCTCGGACTTGATGTCGATGTGCCAGCCGGTCAGGCGCGCGGCGAGGCGGGCGTTCTGGCCCTCCTTGCCGATGGCGAGGGACAGCTGGTCGTCGGGGACGATGACGCCGGCGTAGGCCTTCTCCTCGTCGATGAGGACGCGGGTGACCTTAGCGGGCGACAGGGCGTTGGCGACGTAGACGGCAGGATCGGCATCCCACAGGATGACGTCGACGCGCTCGCCACGGAGCTCGCCCACGACAGCGCGAACACGGCTGCCCTTGGGGCCGACGCAGGCACCCACGGGATCCAGACGGTCGTCGAGCGAGTGGACGGCAACCTTGGAACGCTGGCCGGGCTCGCGGGCGATTGACTTGATCTGGACGGTGCCCTCATAGATCTCGGGCACCTCCTGCTCAAACAGACGACGCATGAGCTCGGGGTGGGTACGGGAGATGACAATCGGCGGACGGCTGTGCTCGCCACGAACCGGCTGCAGGTTGGAGTTGGGGTCGCGAACGTCGATGATCACGGCCTTGATGTGCTGATTGTGCAGGTAGCGCTCGCCCATCGGACGCTCGTTGCGCTCGTTCTCGTAACGACGCTGATCGAAGTGCGGCAGCTCGGCCTCGACGCCTTCGCGAATCTTGACGATCGTGAAGTCGGGCGTGGACTGCAGCACGGTACCGCTGATGAGGTCACCGATGCGGCCGGAGAACTCCTCGTAGATCTGCTCGCGGGCGGAGTTACGCACGATGGCGTTGATCTCGGCCTTGGCGTGCTGGGCAGCGATGCGGCTCGTGTTCTTGGGGGTGACGTCGATCTCCTCGAACTCGGTGAAGTTGCCCTCCTCGTCCATGGAATCGTCGATCGGCTCCAGGCGGTAGACGTAGATCTTGCCGGTGGTGCGGTCGATGGTCACCTTAGCGCCCCACTCAAGATGCAGGATCTCGGCATAGCTCTTGGCGAGCGACTGCTCCAGGCGGTCGATCAGGTAGAGCTGGTCGATGTGCTTCTCCTGGCAAAGCTCCATCAGGGCGGACATCATGTCGGATGCTGCCATCTTACTTTCCTTCCTTCGCGGGCTTGAAGTCGTAGGTGGGCTTCAACTTGCACTTTTTAACATCAGAAAAATCGAGGGTAACGGACTCGCCGTCCTCGAGCTCGAGGGTCACGTTCGTCTCGGTGGCGGCGGCAATCTTGCCGGCGTACTTGCGACGGCCCTCGGTGGCGGTGGAGGTGAGCTCGCAGTCCTCGCCCACAAAGCGGGCAAAGTCGCGCGGACGGCGCAGCGGGCGCGCCATACCCGGGCTCGATACCTCGAGCGTATAGCTCGAAGAGATGGGGTCGAGCTCCTCAATCACGTCGCCGATCCACTTGGTATTGGCCGTGACGTCGTTGAGCGACAGGCTCTGACCCTCGGCACCCTCGATACGCACGCGCACGCAGGGGGCCTTGGTGGCACCCACGAGCTCGACGTCGACGATGTCGACATCGTGCTGGGGAGCGACGGCCTCGAGCGCATCGATGATCGCCTGCTCGGTCTTAGTCTTGACCATTGCGGCACCTCCATCCATACAAAAAAGAAGCGGGGCCGAAACCCCACTTCTTTCAATTACAACTTCATTTGCAAGCAAACTATAGCAATAGCTGCGAAAACGTGCAAGCACAGTACGAATCTGCAGGTCAGCGTGCGCACAGCTTCTCCACAAGAATAGGACAATTGACCGCGGCCAGGCTAAACAAAACGAGGGACGACCCAACCGGATCGTCCCTCGTCTTTTATGCGTCAGTTAAGCGCGCAGAGCTTATTTGACCACCAGGTTGACCAGCTTGCCGGGCACGCAGATGGCCTTGACGACCGTCTTGCCCTCAAGCCACTTGGCAACGGCTTCCTCAGCGGCAGCTTGCATCTCCTCGTTGGAGGCGTCGCGGGCGACGTCGATGCGGCCACGGACCTTGCCGAGCACCTGGACGACGATCTGCACCGTATCCTCGATGGACTCGGCCAGGTCGAACTCGGGCCAGGCGGCGGTGTAGGCGTTGCCCTCGCAGCCGAGGGCCTCATGCCACAGTTCGTCGGCCCAGAACGGGCAGATGGGGGCAAGGACGCTCACGATATCCTTAGCCACGCCGTAGCACAGCGCCGTGTCGCGGGCGGCACCCTCGGTGGCGTTGAGGTAGGCGCTCGCCGCGTTGACGAGCTCCATGACGGCCGAGATGGCGGTGTTGAACTGGCCACGATCGAAGTCCTCGGTGCACTTGGCGATGGTGCGGTGACGCTCGCGATAGAGCTTCACCGCGACCTCGTCGAGCGCGGACTTGTCGAAGGCCACGTTGGCGTCGCCGGACTGGACGAGCTGCCAAACGATACGCCAGGCGCGCTTGATGAAGCGGTTGGCGCCCTCGACGGCCTTGGGATCCCAGTCGAAGTCCTTCTCGGGCGGGGCGATAAACAGGATCGCCAGACGCATGGTGTCGGCGCCGTAGGGCTCAATGACCGAGCTCGGGGGCACGACATTGCCCTTGGACTTGGACATGGTGTCGCCGTTCTCGTCCTTGACCATGCCCTGGCACAGCAGGTTAGTGAAGGGCTCGTCCACACTCAGCAGGCCCAGGTCGCGCAGCGCCTTGGTAAAGAAGCGACTGTAGAGCAGGTGCAAAATGGCGTGCTCGATGCCGCCGATGTAGTTATCGACGGGCATCCAACGATCGGCGGCCTCACGGGAGAAGGGCAGCTCGGTGTTGTGCGGGTCGGTATAGCGCAGGTAATACCAGCTGGAGCAGGTGAAGGTGTCCATGGTATCGGTCTCGCGCTTGGCCGGGCGACCACAGACCGGGCAGGTGGTCTCGTAGAACTCCTTGCACTCGGCGAGGGTCTCGCCGGCACCCAGGTCCAGGTTCTCGGGCAGCGTCACCGGCAGCTGGTCCTCGGGCACGGGCACGATGCCGCAGTGCTCGCAGTGGATGGCCGGGATGGGGTTGCCCCAGTAACGCTGACGGCTGATGAGCCAGTCGCGCAGGCGGAACTCGACCTTGCGACGGCCGCAGCCCATGGCCTCGAGGTCGGCCACGATGGCAGCCTCGCCCTCAGAGTGCTTGCCGCCGCGCATGCCGGTGTACTTGCCCGACTGGACGAGCGTGCCCTCGGCAGCGTGGGCGCAATCCCAGTCGACGTTCTCGGCATGGAAGGTGTCGATGGTCTCGCCGCTAGCCTCGACGGCAGCGCGATCCTCATCGTCCAGGATGATCGGCACGATAGGCAGGTCGTACTTGCGGGCGAACTCAAAGTCGCGCTGGTCGCCGCAGGGAACGGCCATGACGGCACCGGTGCCGTAGTCGGCAACGACATAGTCAGCAACCCACACGGGGATCTTCTCGCCGTTGACGGGGTTTACCACGTAGCGGCCCGTAAAGGCGCCGTGCTTCTCGAGGGTGCCCTGGGCGCGCTCGACGGCAGAGATATGCTTGGAGTCCTCGACGATCTTGGTGACGGCCTCCTCGTACTGAGTGCCCTCGACGAGCTCGTGCAGGCGCACGTACTCGGGAGACAGGACAAAGAAGGAAACGCCAAAGAGCGTGTCGGCGCGCGTGGTGAAGACGGTGATCTTACCCTCGTCGCCCTCGATGGGCTCGCCATCGGTGTCGCACAGGGTAAAGTCGACCTCGGCGCCCTCGGAGCGGCCGATCCAGTTGGCCTGCATCTGCTTGACGCGCTCGGGCCAGCCGGGGAGCTTCTCCAGGTCATCGAGCAGCTCCTGGGAGTAGTCGGTGATCTTGTAGTACCACTGCTCGAGGTCACGCTTCTCGGGCTCGGTGCCGCAACGCCAGCACTTGCCCTCGGTTACCTGCTCGTTGGCCAAAACGGTCTTGCAGGTGGGGCACCAGTTGACCGGGTTCTTCTTGCGGTAGACCAGACCCTTTTCCCACATCTTTTCAAAGATCCACTGACCCCAGCGATAGTAGTCGGGGCTACAGGTCTTAACGGTACGATCCAGATCGTAGGAGAAGCCCATGCGCCTCATCGTGGCGAGCGCCTGGTCCATGTTCTTATACGTCCAGGCGGCAGCCTGTGTGTTGTGCTTGATGGCGGCATTCTCGGCGGGCAGACCAAAGGCATCGAAGCCGATGGGGTGCAGCACGTCGTAGCCGCGCATGCGGGCCTGACGGGCCATGGCATCGCCGATGGTGTAGTTGCGCGCGTGGCCCATGTGCAGGTCGCCCGACGGATACGGGAACATCTCGAGCACATACTTCTTGGGCTTGCTGTCGTCGGTGTCGACGGCAAAGAGGTTGGAGTCCTCCCAGGCCTTCATCCACCGGGACTCAATGGCCTGCGCGTCGTAGGCAGGGATCTCATCCTTATGATCTGTGCAATCGCACATATCAGCTCCTTTGTTAGCTGGGTTGGGGCGGGGCGTTCTTACCTTTACTCGCTGCTGCGGACAGTCCTGCTCGCACGAAGAGCACATTAAGTGCTCTTCGGCTCGTGCGGAACTTGCAGCGAGCAAAGGTAAGAACGCCCCGCCACATCGTTAACTCGACTGATGATAGCAAATACAACAAGCGAGATGCCTGCGACTTGCAGGCATCTCGCTTTATCTAAATAACGTGGTTGAGGCTCAACCTTTATGTGCAGGTCTTATCTTATCGATACGTTACGCTCTGTTGGGAGTCCTTGACTACGACGTCGTGGGCTCCGCCTTCGACGATGGAGGTGGAGCTGACCAGGGTCAGGCGCGCCTTTTCCTGGAGCTCGGGGATCGAGAGGGCGCCGCAGTTGCACATCGTGGACTTGACCTTGTAGAGTGTGCCGCCCACGCCGTCCTTGAGGGAGCCGGCGTACGGGACGTAGGAGTCGACGCCCTCGACGAAGCTGAGCTTCGCGGCGCCGCCCAGGTCGTAGCGCTGCCAGTTGCGGGCGCGCGCAGAGCCCTCGCCCCAGTACTCCTTCATGTACTGGCCATTAACGTTGACGCGCTCGGTCGGGCTCTCGTCAAAGCGGGCGAAGTAGCGGCCCAGCATCATAAAGTCGGCACCCATGGCAAGGGCGAGCGTCATGTGGTAGTCGTAGACGATACCGCCGTCGGAGCACACGGGCACGTAGACGCCGGTCTCCTCGTAGTACTCGTCGCGAGCGCGGCAGACATCGATCAGCGCGGTGGCCTGACCACGGCCGATACCCTTGGTCTCGCGGGTAATGCAGATGGAGCCGCCGCCGATACCGACCTTGATGAAGTCGGCACCGCAGTCGGCCAAAAAGCGGAAGCCCTCGGCGTCGACGACGTTACCGGCACCGACCTTGACGTCCTCGCCGTAGTTAGCGCGGATCCACTCGATGGTGCGCTTCTGCCACTCGCTGAAGCCCTCGGAAGAGTCAATGCACAGGACGTCGGCACCGGCCTCGATAAGCAGCGGCACGCGCTCGGCATAGTCGCGGGTGTTGATACCGGCGCCGACCATGTAGCGCTTATCGCCGTCGAGCAGCTCGTTGGGGTTGGTCTTGTGGCTGTCGTAATCCTTGCGGAAGACGATGCCCATGAGGTGATCGTTGTCGTCGACAATGGGCAGAGCGTTGAGCTTGTTGTCCCAGATGACGTCGTTGGCAACCTTGAGGCTGATGTTCTTGTCGCCCACGATGAGCTGCTCGCGCGGGGTCATGAACTCGGAGACCTTCTTCTGGTGGTCATCGCGGCTGGGGCGATAGTCACGGCTGGTGACGATGCCCAGGAGCTTGCCCTTGGGAGTGCCATCGTCGGTGACCGGCATGGTGGAGTGGCCGGTCTTCTCCTTGAGCTCGATGACCTGCTCCATGGTCATGTCGGGGGTCAGCGTGGAATCGGACTGAACGAAACCAGCCTTGTGATCCTTAACGGCCTTAACCATAGCAGCCTCGGACTCGGGGGTCTGAGAACCGTAAATGAAGGACAGGCCACCCTCGGTAGCGAGCGCGACGCCCATGTCGACGCCCGAGACGGACTGCATGATGGCGGAAACCATGGGGATGTTCAGGGTGATTGCCGGCTTCTCACCGCGCTTGAAGCGGGTTAGCGGCGTCTTAAGAGAGACGTTGTTGGGGATGCACTGCGAGGACGAGTAACCAGGAACCAGCAGATACTCCGAAAACGTGTGGGACTCACCGGGAAAGAACGTAGCCATGTTTCTCCTTTTTCCATGCGACCGGTCGGCTGCAGGCCTCGTAGGACCCAGCCCAACCTTGGGCGCCCAATACTGGGGAAGTATCTTAACGCACTTTGACTGCTACAATGCATGATTTAAGAAGAGCACACGAGGGTTTGACGCAGGCTTTGCGTTTGCCCAGCAAACACTTTAGCGGGGAGACGTGGAGCGTATGAAGTACAAGACGACGGCAAAGTTGGTCATTCAAGCGTGCGACAAAGACCTACCGGGCGTGTTCGGCCACGGCTGCGTCTTGCTGCTGCAGGGTATTGCCCACGAACACTCGCTCAACCGTGCCGCCAAGAGCATGGGCATGGCGTATTCCAAGGCCTGGCGCATCGTAAACGAGGCCGAAGGCCAGCTGGGCTGCAAGCTCATCGAGCGCGACGGAGCCCGCGGATCATCGCTCACCCCCGCCGGCGAGCGCGCCATAGCGGCCTACGAGGAGCTGCAGGCCGACATCAACAACGTCATCGCCACCAAAGCCAACGACCTCATCGCCAGCATCAATGCAGAGTAGTCCTTTTGGGACTGAATTGTTGTCCACCGTGCCCTCGGATTGAGGCTCGTGCCACAAAACGGGCCCATCTACTACGTTTAGCTGAATACCCTCGACCATACCGGACATTATGAAAATAAAACCGCTGGTAGACAGCTTGGCATTTTTCGAAATAGGCGGGTATGGTCGACCCCTATGGCTTAAACGTAGAAAATAGGCCGTTTTCGTGACACACACCCCGATTAGTTACTTTCGGAGCGCGTTGTCCAGGGTGGACGCTACAACCAGGGGGTCGTCGGTACCGGCGAAGAGGCGAATGGTGCTCCCCTGCTTGCCGCGCGGAGCAGAGAGTCGCGTCGTTGCGCCGCCGGCGGGCGATGTGCGAAACTCCCCCGGCAAAGCATCGAACAAATCGCCCGCACTGCGCTCGATAAGGTCAAACTCAACTGCCGGACCAAAGCCGTGCTCGAGGATTCCAGTTGCAACCGCATGGTCGGGATGCGAGCTCAGTCCAGGATAGCGCACGGCGTGCACCATCTCATTGGCAGCCAAGTACTCGGCCAGCGCACGTGCGCGGTCGAAATGTGCCTGCATGCGGGCATCGAGCGAGTCCAGCCCGCGCTCCAGCACACCGGCCTCATCAGCAGGCAAATCAAGTTTGACCAAGCCACAGCCCTCAAGCAGAGCATGCGCGCACTCGGCAGCAGCATCCACACGATGGCGCTTGAGCTGCGAGCGCGCGACCGATATGGCAACCAACTTGTGCGGAGCCTCACCGGCGCACACGCGGTCAAGTGCCTCGAGCGACAGCACGGCACCCAAGCGCAACGGATCGCACCCAAAGACACCAGCCACGGTGTTATCCACCACGAGCAGCGCATGAGCCTCACGCGCGGCACGTCCTAACGCGCGCAGATCGGGCACGCGCAATCCAAACCCACCAATAGAGTTGACGAACCACCACAGGTGCGGCCCCTCGACCTCAAACGAAGCATCAAAGCCCTCGGACGCAGCAGTAAACGCCGCAACCGACGGCTCCTCCACCATAGCCACGTCGCAGCACTCAAAGCCGCGCGCAAACGCATCGGCAAAGTCATCGGCAAACGCAACCAGGCGATCGCCGGGACGTACAATCCCCAACAGAGACAGCGCCGCC
Source organism: Collinsella sp. AM40-7AC (assembly GCF_003468125.1). NCBI lineage: Bacteria > Bacillati > Actinomycetota > Coriobacteriia > Coriobacteriales > Coriobacteriaceae > Collinsella > Collinsella sp. AM40-7AC. The sequence continues at coordinate 114,796 of NZ_QSGK01000003.1, forward strand.
GGCACATGCGGCGCTGCAGCAAGACGCGCCTCACGCGCGCCGGCCCTTGCAGCCCAGGCCTCTTCTAGCTGCTGTACGTCCACGCGGCACCGTCCCTTCATAAGCAAAAAACCCACGATGCGGGTGTTCCCCGCATCGTGGGCAACGGCTGCAGTATAGCGCCGATAGGCGACGAAACGCCTAGATGCTGAGCGTGTGATAGGTCACGCTCGCACCCGGAGCGTCAACGGTCACGCCATAGGCCTCGGGTGGCCAAAAGCGTCTGCAACGTCGAGCATCTCAAAGTTGGCATCCCAGCTGTCAAAGATACGATGCACCAACACCGCGAGTTCCTCGGCACACAGCAGGGGAAACGGCGCATCTGCCGCACCCTGAAGCGCGACCGACCCGCCCGAGCATGCCTCGAACAACGGCATCAAAAATGGGTCGGTTAATGCCGGCGATGCGGTATACAGATACGGCACGCGCAGGACTTTGGCTTGGATGCCGTCGCGCGATGCATAGTAACGGCACAGGTCGTTGGCAGCGCGGGCGATAATGCCCTTGCCCGTCTGGGCCCCACTGGCGGCCGTGGCGTCGTCGTCACATCCGCCAGTGGTGCCCTCTGCACCCGCGGGCCCCGCAATAAACAGCAGCTGCACATTGCGTCCCATACAGGCACGAAACACCGAGCGCAGCAGCCCAATGTCGCCAAAAGTCACGGTATGCGGGGTGAGGTAGGTAGAAAGGTAGACCACGCGCTCAAACTCGTAGGCCTGGTCCAGGTGCTGGAGGAGCTCTTTCCACGAAGCATGGGGCGACGACTCATCGCGGCGCGCGTCCTGCGCGGCTACGACCTACACATGGTCGCCGGGGAACGCCTTGGAGCAAAAGTCATCGTCAACATATGCGGTGTTGCCAACAACCAGCACTTCCACGGCGTTCCCCCTCCCCAAAAATCTACTTTTGCCATAGTCAAACATGCGTATTGTACGCTGTAAAAGCGAGCCAAGGCGCCTTTAAGGCTGTTTTAAGAACTTTTTAGAGGATGTGAGAGCGGCAACTCATTCGACTTAGATTCATCGAGGAAATGCTATTCGCTCTGAAAAGGCACATCGCAATCTGCTGACAGCTCTGCAGGGAGAATGGCAGGCAATGTAAGCGCTCCCATGGGTGAAAGTCCAGTAACAACCATCAAATAGCTCTTTGCATGGGCATATGCCATCGAAATAGCATTTGAAAGAAGGTAGTGACGCGCCTCGTCATCGGGAGAGTTCATTGGCATTTGCGCTGAAACCGAGATGGATACTGTAACGCCAGCGTGCATCTTCTCCTGTGCACCTTCGTCTCTGTCAAGGAGGCTGCCAATTACGCACATCTTTAGACTTGCGCGTGCATCATTACCTTTTTTCGAAAGATGGACATCTTGGTAGCTAACGTCAACTTTTAATTCCATGTTATCCGAGGGCGAATCCTCGATATGGAAATCGGAGTCAACGACGAACAAATGAACGACTTGAATCGGAGCAATAAAATCCCCACTCATGCTGCCAAACCTCCGGAAATCATCTCGAGATTCACATGCGAGGACGGACGCTCGTTCCTAAAAGACCATTGCTCTCGCACGAAATTGTTGGATGAAAGAAACGGTAGCTCTTTAGAATAGCTAACGGTAACCTTAGGAACGATATTGATACCCAAAGCAAGCTCGAACCTAGCGATCGTCTTCAGCGTCATATTGGGCTGAGAATTCAACAGCTTCGAAAGCGACTGAAGGCTCACGCCCATACGCTTTGCCAAATCGCTTTTGCTTAAACCCAGACGCTTCATCTCGCGATGAACAATAAACTCGATATCTAGCGCGTGTTCATAAGCGCGTGTTTCGCTGGTTTCTGTATCGGCGTAAAAATCAGATAAATCTACTTTATTCATTGTGTTCTCCGTTTCGAAAGCCAGGCATATATGCCAGCTTCAAGGCTCCAGAAGCTGACACGCAATTACGGCTAACCGCTTGGCCGGCTCAATTTCTTTACTGATATTTCCCGACCCTTGATGCCCCTTAAACCAAAATAGAAGAACGATTTTGTCTACGCCCTGACATACGGCATAAATCATCTCGCGATTTGCCCCGTCAAACCCCTTAAGTTCATAGAGGCCGATCTTAGAATCAATACATCGCATCTTTGAGGTACCACTCGCAACTTTTAACCCATAATCATAGATTTTAGAAATCTGGTCGATCATTTTACGGGCGGCAAATTTCCGTTTGGGATCTGACATCATCTTCTGAAATTGAGAGTTATCGGGAGAAGTCGTCAGCTCCCAAAACGGACGGCCCTTGGGATCCCCATATTCGACAAGATCATATCCTTCAACCAAAGGCCACCTCCCATTTCTAGATACACTTAACTTATAAGTTAAGTGTATCTCTTTAAATACAAATAACAAGGTATAAGCTAGAATCCGCAGCCCTAAATCGATAAACAATCCAACCAAGTAGTGCTCAATCCGGAAGTATGCGGCAAATTCTAGAGATGCCGACCACGCTGGATAGTGTTAACGCGTCTACCTGCGGTTTCTGTTCATGAAAAGGGCGGTGTGCTTGAGGGTTCCGAAATTTGCCGCATACTTCCGACGGACGATTCCAGAAGTGCGGTGAAAAACCGAGATCTGCCGACCAGACCCCTGTTTTAGGCTTCCGAGACGTGCGGTTTTGTTGCCGAAAATCCGTTTGTGCTCGGAGGTTTCCGGTTTTCCCCTCTCTTCCGAAAATAGCGATAAAAAAACCCACTGTCCCAAAGCGAAAACGTGACAAATGCCCCTCGGAAAACAGCCCCTTAAACGCAAAAACCGCCTTTCGGCGGTTTCCACGGACCAAGCCGGACGTACCGTCGCAAGGCCTCATCACAGTAGGAACATTAAGGAAAAACCCAATCTCAGTCAATCCTTTACCGGCAAGCCGCAGCGAATTAAGGCTGAGCAGCAATGCGTCAGTAAAGTTACATGTGAGCAGAAAAACACCCGCAACTACGTCTTTCCCCAACCGAGATGTAAGTTTTGACAGGCCAAATCTTACATCCGAACAAAAAGAGGGCCGACGCATCAACCCTCTTCAGGTGTCGCCCGAAGGCTTACACCGCAATTGCCTATATTCTAGTCGATAGCCTTTGTTTGTCTATGGGTCCAACAGCCATCAGGACGTCATTAACGTTTTTACGTCCGCCAGCCTCAGCGCAATATAGTTTCTCATCATGAGCGCAATGAAGAGAGGCGGCCATCCAGCAGAACAGCCGCCTCTCCGCAGGACGTAGGCCCGTAGGTTGACTACGTCAATACCGCTCATTTACTCTATCGCCCGGGTTCCAAGGGGTCAATTCAATTTAAGAGAGCAGTCATTATCTTTCGCGAATCTGCATGAACGCAGCTGGCTATTATCATAATCTACCCGACGAGCAGGGCAATCCATTGGAAGCGTCTTTAGCATACGGGATGAGCATCTACGTCAACTGGCTCTTACCGATCTACTGCATGCACACAGTGTGAGAGAGCGACATCGTTGCCAGCACTGTCGTGATTACCGGGCGATTAATCGAGGAGCTCAGGTGCGCCGATGGCTGGATCGGCATCGTGCGATATGGCTGCTTTGAGCGGTTTCTACATCGGAAGACAAGCACGCCGAACAGTACATACAAGAAAAAAAGGACAACACTCTCTTGTCGAAAGCGTCGCCCTTAAAGCTCCCTCAGAGTTTTTGTATGATTACTAGGTATGCTACACCATCTCGTAGAGATGTACAGCACCGAGAATCGCTATTCCTAGCAGAACAAACACCGTGGATGCGGCGGTCCAATTACCATCAGCGTTATTGAAGCTTTCTCTACACTTAGATGTTCATCTCTTTAAACACGCTGTATAAAACATCTTGTGCAATTAGCCCACGATAAGATACAACAAGCTCACCTAAATCATCGAGCATCGCTTTCGTCTCGTCGTCAGGCAGAACACGGCAGAGCAGGGAGTACATATCGGAAAACCTTGCCCCTCTTACGACCGCACAATAGAGCCGCTCGTCATGCGCGCAAATATTCCTAAAGCCAGATAGAACTTGAATGACGCGAAGCAGCATTACCGGCTCGAGCCTGTGATTTCTATTTGCGGTTTGGCTGACCAACTTGCAGGCAGCATTTTGCACGCCGCGTTTTTGAAGCTGATAGAAGTGTGAGATATTGCCAAATGTCAGATCATTCTGAAGAACCCACAAGGGCACTGCACCGCATTTATTCAAATAATGCCTCACAAATGGGCGCATACGCTGCTCGTTTGATACCTTATCATTCAGCAGTTTTAGCAGTTCAGCAAGATTCTTCGAGTGCTGGTAACCCTTATTGCCTCGAAACGCCTTAGGCACGAGCAAATCACTAGACGCAACATAATTAGAACGATCCAGGTAGGCATCTGCAGCACGGTATTCATTGCAAAACGAATATACAACGGCGTTCTTAAGTACGGCCTCTGCTCTTGCAAGATAGGAAAATGTAAGTTGTCTAAGTTCTCTATCGAACAAAAAGAGATCGTAGATGTTCTTGAATGAAGTGCCCTCTCTAAAAACATCATCTAACGAGGACTGCGCAGCATTTTTATCAAGAAAAGGGCCTTTGTAGCCGTTTATAACTGCGTAATAGCTTTCACGTCTCAGGCAATCTACCGTGGTTGCATCAGTCGCCACCCCACGGCTCTCTAGGAGTTCAATTAGTGGAGCGAAAGTCTTAAACTCTTTTGCCAAAACAAGCTCCTAAAATCAAAGGGCCGTTGCCGGAATACTCCGGACAACGACCCTTCTTTGTCATCGCCTCACTTAGAGTCCACGACGACTGCATCACTACTGGTATAGTACCCTAAATTAATCGCTAATGCGGTGCATACAGGAATTACATTCTATGTTCGGTTAAATCGTTCATGAATCAACCATTGACCGGGGCCAGAACGCCGAGCTAGCGGCAACTGCTAAGATTCATACAGAGCCGCCTCCTCGTTAACATGTGACAGAATTTTTCGAGCGTAAGCGACTATCTAGTCAAACATAAGACTCCGCAACCTAAAACCCGGGCTGATATTGCCCAATTAGTCGTTCTAAGTAAAGGCGATCTTTTGCAATCAGAAACTCCCACAACCCGTCACCGTTCATCAGAATACGATTAAATGAATCGACTTCAATGGAAGACATACGAGTAGTAGAGACACAACGTTCCTCTTCCAGTCTTTGTCTAAATACGACTGCGTACCGAGGGCTCAACGGGAAGTAAACGCCGCAAGGATTTTCATCACTCTCGTCCTTCCACTCAGCATGCACAGGAAGTGACGAGGTTATAAACTCAGAGCCTTCTGGCGCTATATAAAACAGGCAATCCATGTCGAGCAATAAGACAAGTAAATCATACATTGGCGCGCCTTTATCGAACCTGAACAGCGCTGTATCCAGACAAGCAAGCTCGACAATGGCTTCAAATTCATTCCTGTAGCCAGCCAAATCCATTTGAGAAATGTCTTTGTCAGAGAAAAAGGCGCTCGACAACAATTCGACGGAGTGAGCGCCGACGTCACCCCTCACCTTGCTCAACCATTTAGGGTGCCTCGCAATAAGCGATGCAAGCAAAAATGCCAGTCGAGAAATCAGCGCAACGCACTCTTCACCTTTTGGCAGTTTTCCGGAATCAAGGCAACTGAGCAACAATCGGTAGGTAGGTGCAAGACTGTTCTCGATTTTCCCAAGAGTATCTTCGATGGCGCCCTTCTCGATGAATCCATCATTGCCCTGGGACACACGTCGTTTGACCTCATAGAGGTATTTTTCTGCACAAACATTTTCGGGCTTTGATCGGAAAGCGGGCTTCAATCCGCCAGCATCGCGCCTCACAACACTAAGGTAGCCCAAGTCATCGGTAAACGATTTGAGATAAAAACGCGGCACGTAGTGCTGATTCTTAACCCCAGGCACATTTACACCTCCACCAAAATCAGATTGCTTTAGCCTGCTACATAAAAGGGGTTGAAACCAGTACGGAAGTCTGAAACAAGAGAAATATACTTATCAGGAACGATTCCCAAGGCATCAGGATCTTCCGTTTCAAACAGAAATGATTGGACATCAACTTTATCCACAAGTGAATAAAACTTCGAAATGATTGTTCCTATCGCCCCACGGCTTTCCTTATCAAATGGCGACGAAACATGGTCAAATACAAGCAAGGGGCAAGTGGAATGTTACGCTTTGGAAGCAAGTAATGCATGAATGCAAAGTAACCGCAGATCTGCATCAACGAGTGACGAGCACGACTTCCAGTAAACAAATCAACGCTATCGTCCCTTTCGGAAAAGGTGGGCTGAAGCCCCACTCCTTCCTTTTGAAACTTGATATGAAAATCAAGTTGCTTAAAATCAGATTCAACAAAGGAGGACACCTGAGAAGCCGAGTGATACAAATCGGTTACGGTATCAGAAATGGAATTAATAGAAGCATTGTCATCAGAATGCTTAAGTTTAAGCAGCTCCCGTTTTAGACGAGAAATATCCGTTTTTACATCTTCAAGATCATCAGGCTTGCAGAGCGCCGAATACCGGGATAAATACTCATTTGCCACCAAAACAGCCTTGCTTTTTTCATTAAAGTCTAATGGATTAAACACCACGTTTGCAGCTGTTAACTTGGCTTCAAGTTGAGCCAGCCTGCTCTCTTTGCGAGCAAGTAATTCCTGTTGAAATCAAGGTCTTTTCGGGGTATCGCCGTTTCAATTTCACCAAGTAAATTGCAAGTTTGACCCAAAAGATCTGCTCTAGAACCATCGTCAGCAATCAGCGAGTTCAACCTGTCCAGAAGGCGATACCGTTTCTCATCCTGAGCCTTTGTCCCCTTAAGCTCGCGAATCATTTGTTTCTGAGCCTTGATATCGTTTCTTAGCTGATCTGCCTCAACAACATCGTTTGCCATCAAGCTAGAAGAAGAATTAAGTTCAATGGAAACAGCAGCCGTCTCAATTAATTCAGATACGACAGCAACATTCCTGCCATCGAAACGTTCGACGATTCCGAGCTTGGCCAGCTCTTGATTAACTGCTTCTAAATAGTGATTGAAAAAGTCACGTTGAGATTCTAGCTCGCGAGCTCGCTTGCTAAGTTCCGCTATCCTGCGCTGAAGGAACACGATTCGATCTGGGTTGGTGCTAAACAGATAATCAAATAAGGGTCTCTGCTTAACCCGATATTTAGTTTCGAGAAGCTTGCTGAAGAAGCCATTAATTCGGCCGACCGTCACTTCATTAAGAAAACAAAATAAGGTAAAAGTCCTATATGTCAGCTCTTGGCCGACATATTCAGAGAGGTTGGTAGGGTCATCCGCCGATTCCAGAAACAACGTATTGAGGTAATTTCTATATTCCGCGAGATCAGATACCTTGTAAGGTATTCCATCTATTACTAGTCCAAACTCATCGCCAGCCAAATCGCGATACAAGGAAAAACCATGGCCATTTAAAGAGATCTGCATCTTGGCCGCCTGTAACGACCCCTTGAACCAAGGCGACTCGGATAGCTTCTTCTTCTCAGCCCCGAGCATATAGTCGAGAAAATTGTAAAATTCGGTTTTTCCAGAGCTATTAGGACCCTGAATGTAATTAACGCCGCTCGAAAAGGAGTATCTAAACGACTCCCCAGAACAAGAGATTAGTTCCAAGCACTCAATGCTAAACATTACGAATCATCTCCGACAGAACATATTTATCGTCCAGGGAAGCAACTTCACTTATCAATTTTGGAATAAACGAATTGTTAACTCTGCAGCCCTGTGCTCGTCCTTCGTTACTGAGGCAGACGAAAGCATCTTCAATAGCAATAAAACCGCCTTCAGCGGCTATCTCAATGGCTTCAACTGAGTATTGAAGTTCATATAAGAACGACTCATAACCACCAGAAACCGCGCAGGTAGCTCTCTCGACTAGATTCTTTAAATGCCTGCCGTTCAACAGCCCGCTCCCATGAGATTCGATTGATTTCGACAAGAACATTAAAACCAACAATTTAGTAACGCTCATGCTGTCAGCGCAAGAAAGAATGGCAAGCAAATAGTCAAGATAAATACTGACCACTATTGCTCTTTGGCGAAGAAAAAGATCCTTTGAATAGCTAGTCATTGGTTTCGTCTTTCCATGAAATTTTTTTCTCAGTAGGTGTTTCTTCCCTCGTAAGCCAAATGCAAGATCCCCATTTTTCATGATCGTTATCCGCATAGCTATTTTGGCAGCGCTTAGTTTCTATTAGCCGTCGCATTGGATCGTCTTTGCCATCAAGCTTTAGCAGGTTACACGAATCGCAAAAGTTATTAAATGTAGCGCTTTCCAAACTAGCAACAGTGTCAGCCTGACACTTTGCAAGTCTCTCATAATTTATAGAGCGATAGTATTCACAGAAATACAGATGTTGCGTAATAAATGAAGCATCTTTCCGACAAGAGTGCAGTTGTCGATATTCACGCGATGACTCCCTGGCCTCAAGCAAATCGTCATCAGCGGCAGCCATCCATGCTGAGTAATCTGGCTCAAATCGTTTTGAAGAAATTTTTGCGCATATCTACTCGCAAAGCTGCATAAATGACTCATAGTCGATTTTATAAGGAATTGCTTTTAGCATCGCTTCGGACACATTAAACTGAATCCTTCTCCTCAACTCAGCAACTCGCTCATCAAATAAATCAACGTTCGAAGTAAGGTGAAAAATACTTGAAAGATTATCCCTAATCTCGGAATTAATTGCATTCTCGTTAATGGCGTAAGCACTCGCCTTCTCTTTGACACAAGAAAAGAGTCTGACAATGTCGTCATCATCTAAAGAGGCCTTTAGCTTCGCGGCATTTGACCTACTGGACTTTTTAGCCCTTTCATCAAGACCCTCAATAAATTGATTGGCGGTAATGGCATCAAAATGTACGGAAAGGCTTTTATCATCCGAATAAAGAAGCCAAAAGGAAGAAATCGACTCGTGCTTGCTAACGGCAAGAATCCAGTTCGTATAAATTTGGACAACATCTCGTTTAGCAACATTGGTATTTTTTACCTGAATAAGCCGAGATTCACAAAGTCCAATCCGCCCGCTTAATTCATCAAGGCTGGTAGAAGCTGAGATGTCATCAAGATATTCATAGCTGGCAACTGTATTAGGGTTTAACTCTGTCACCTGCTTCAGAAACACTTTCATCTGGAAAGCAAAACCTGCTTGCGAGAGTATTCCTGATAGATCCATATCACACCGCCATAAAGTCACTAATTAAAACAATTCTACTCCACCGTAGTCATTTAACTCGCATGACGGAGGGGCTAAGGCAATTTAAGTCCATCAAACTATGTCACATGATTCACTATTTAATTGCAGCCAAAATGAAATCGGTTGATATGTACAGTTCGCAGTACGTACCACGCCGATTAACCCCTTTCGGAACATGCAGCAATCGAAGGTGGCTGGGTCTTTCCCAGCTTCAAGTCACCGCTCATCTTCAAGACACCGTGCCCTTAGGTATAATTGATAGAACAGACGTACGAATCAAATGGATTGGAACGCCATGTCAAATGAAGCCGAAATCAAAGACCTCTTTACGGTTTACTACATGAACCATTCCAAGGTTTATGAGATGCGCATGCTGCTAAACAACAAGATTTGGAAAGAGGCCACAAGCGAAGAAGATAAGGCCGCTTCAGGCAATGCCGAGCTCCATGTAAAAGGAGAAGGAAAGGTCCCGCTCTTTTCGAAGTTTTCTGGGGACGTGGACGCAAACCTGGGACACGAGAAACGAACAAAGCTGATAGATACGCTCGAGTACATCAACACCAAGAGCCGAATGCTTGCTGAAATCAAGGGATACTGCCTTAGATTTGACGAAAATGAGCGTAAAGAGGGCGACCTCGTCTACATCGATAATGTAAGCCTCTCACTGCTCAACGAGGACGAAGTGCGCACCCTCATTACGATCATGTCGGGAACGTTCGATGGGATTACAATCCCGGAGGCCGGCGGCCTCGATGTGGGACACCTATTCCAGTCCTTCATTAAGTCGGGCACGTCATTCAAACTCATCGGGAAAATCGAGGGCGCTAATAGCGTTATTAGCAGCAACATTATCGTGAAAATCCCCATCGATGGAACGAATCTTTTTGAAAGCGGTTACTCAGTCGATGACCTCCTTATCGGCAAGGTCGGCATCATCGGAATTTGTAAAGGGAAAGTTCGTCCAGCGGACCTTCGTAGCTCGTACGAATTTTTTCAAACAAAGGGCAAGACAGCTGAACCAGTGAACGACGGCTTCATAGACGGATCAGCCAAAGTACGTGCAGGCGATTCGATCAAAGAAGAAGAGGCGACCGAAGCTATCTATATCGATGTCATCGCCATCATTCAGGCGGTCAATAAAAAGAGCGAATAAGACATGCTAAACTTAACTACATACAGGAGAGACCAGTTCGCCCGTCTAAAGGACAGGCTTAAAAACGAAGGATACGACTATACCTCAGCGTTATCACTTACCAGCACTGCAGAAATTGCACAGCAAGCTGGAGAGCGTAGTATGGCAGTCGATATCTCGTCGCTTATATCCCTGCCCGATTCTTCCGGCGGCAAAGCAGGCATAGTCGCAACATTTGAAGCCCTTCTCTATCAAATGCCCAAAAGCACTGTGTTTGTCGCCGACGAAACGGCGGCAAACAAATACGCCTACGAGATGCGCACTATATTTGACGCCGTACAGCCTTGTGATATCGAGAATAATAGTGAGGACCAAGCCGTGCTCTGTGAAGAGAAGCCGAAGCGTCTGATAGACCTTGACGACTCAGAGGCAAAAGAATTGCTCGACCAGTTCGCATGCGACCTCATCGGACAGGAACTATTCAAAGGTGAATTCCGCAAACAGGTCGAGATATTCAGGCTGTTTAACAGTATCGGCGAGCAGCCGATTCTCTCCCTATTCCTGATCGGACCCTCCGGTGTGGGCAAGACCGAGACCGCAAGGATTCTCAGTAAACTTCTCGCCCCGGGAGAACCACTACCTAAGGTCAACTTTGGCAACTACAGCAGCAAGGACTCGCTCAATTCGCTCATCGGCAGCCCGCGTGGCTATATGGGCAGCGAAGAAGGTGAGCTCACAATGAAGATAGAGCGAAGCAACTCAGGCGTTATCCTCATCGACGAGTTCGAAAAGGGGGATTCAGCAGTATGGAGCTTCTTCCTCGACCTGCTTGAGAACGGCAAATTCACAGATTCCCAAGGCGAGGAACACGACCTCAATGGCTATACCATAGTTTTCACCTCGAACACGCCAAGGACCGAGGTACATGGCAAGTTCCCACCGGAACTGCTCTCGCGATTCAATCTCAAGGTGAATTTCAAGCCCCTGAACGATAAGGAGAAAAAGACTTTCGTAAGCAGGTACATAACCTCGGTCGCCGAGAAATACCGTTCAAGTATCGACGAATCTGTCGAAGAGCCGAATACTATCGCTAAGCGGGCACTCCAGGAGATCGACATCGCAAACGAGGAGAACATCCGTGTCCTGAAGAATAACGCACGAAAATGGTTCGCGGACTATATAGCAGAGCAAAACAATGGTAACTGCTGACAACAAATAGGCGCTAGCTCCCGTGCCGGTCCTAGTGCCCACGCGCATGTTAGCGCCAGGCGATTTTAGTCACTAATAGCCAAACGCTTTGACCAATTTAGGTCACCGAATAATGCCCGCTGCGCTTTCCCGCCGCCACCATGCCGGCAAAGCTAACGCACCGGCAATAGGAGAACCATTAAGGTGAACGAGAGTCACGATAACCTACAGGAGATTATGGGCGCGGCGCTACGGAAGATGGGCGCCAAGCAGGGCAATGGGTTCAACTCGCAACGCTGCAAACTTGCTCAGTCCTGCGGAAGGACGAAGGCCTATTCGCAACCGGAACAATTAAGTCAATTTGCAAAAAAACTAACGGCACCAATAACTATTAATATGGCGAAATCGAATCAAAAACAATGGGAAGACCAAGTTCATAGTGGGTAAACGGCGAAACATCGAGTTCATCAAGAGCGCCATCTCCCCGACGGACCCAGAATTTTCCCTTTGCACACACAAAAGCAATCTCGACCAGCGGATGTCGATGCATTCCGTAGAAGCCGCCCATATCAATAGATACCGAATGAAGTCCCGGAGGAATCAAGTCGAGTATCTTCCTGTATTGGTACGAGGATTCCAAATCCTCCCCCTTGCCGCAGCCCGCTCCATAGGTGACGACAATTGTCGCAACTACCTCATATACGGGAAGATCGCTGTCGTTGCGAATTACGATACACGTATCGCCCGTAGGCGCTCTTTCAAGCCACGCAGCAATCGAAGATGGCTGCGCTAACTTCTCGGCCGTTTTCAAGCGCTTGTCATCTGTATTCATATGCCTTGTGTCGCGCCAAACAACAAATATCGTTAGACAAAGTGTGACAGCGGCGCAAAACGCCTGAATGCCAGTATAGAGGACAGTCATAATGCGCGATCTTCCCCGAAATCGTTTATTGACAGCCCTATAAATACACCGTTAAACAAAGTCAAGCAAAGCGGCCACTCACTCTTTAATCAGCTTGACGTTACTAAGCAAAACCGGAATACCAGTACCGGTATATCCCTTAGTGGAGTAAACCCTGAACTCAAGCCAATCGAAATCAGATAGATCAATTTCATTCGACGGAATGTCAGTAGGTGCGGTATTCATCGTAATGTGGTCCTTTTGCCAAATTACTTTTGAATCGGACCCATCGACAGAGCCCCTTAGTTCGAGTCTCGCCTCATAGTCCTTCAAGATGCTCGTGTCCTCTACGTATTCAACAGCAATTTTGCCATTCAACGAACGGTACTTCTTGCCGATATAAAATGATATAACCGAAGGAGAATCAGCACTATTAGGACGACCAACCCAAGTGTCGTCACTTGAATAACTATTGCCAGCAGTGTCTTTTTGAGAGCCTTCAATCAACTCAAAACGGCTGGAAGAAGCAACCGTAAGAGAGGTCAGCGCCACTTCAGAAACGCCTTCGAGCTCATCCAATAGGTCATTGATTCTTGCCGGATCTTTCACAATCTTCGAAGCAGCCTTCAAAACGCTTTTTGCATCATCATACTTTTTAGATGAGACCAGCTCGTTAGCCTTGGCTAAAACCTCTTCAGTGTAAGTAGACGAGTATTCAGCAAATGCAACAGCGCAGTCTCCAGATTTCTTAGAAGCCTTTGACAGCGAAGTCAAGGCTTCCTCAAGTTTACCGGAATCCCAGGCAGCGGTAGCGTCAGCAAGAACCTGCTTGCCCGCTTCCTCATCCTTGAGGGCATTGAGTTCCGCCTCGGCGTTAGCATAATCTCTATACGCGCTTTCAAGAGCCTCGTTAAGGCTCATGCTTTCTTCTACGGAATCAAAGCGCTTAGACAACTCGCCGACCATAGCAGACTGACCATGCAAATCGCCAAGATACGCCGACAGGAGGCACGGTATTATTGCAAACAAGATGCCGAAAATTACCGGATGATTAGCATAAAATCGGGACTCTCTAGTGCTGGGATCTTTATCAGCCATTATCTCTCCTAGCGCAAAACAAACAATATGAGTAACGCGTCTCTCAAAGGCACAAGCATGCCGAGCCAACAATTCGAAAGAAAACAGTGTGACAATCTGTTCAATCAATCGGACGAGCCGACAACCAACTTATTACTTCCGGCATTTTGTATAGCTCTATTGTTTAGCGACATGACAACCCCCAATAATCAGTCGACCAAATTCAATGGTCAACAAGTGGACGCTAACGTCATGCACCAGGCAGTGAACGCCTGAAACAATATTACTCCCCGACACTTTAGAAGAGCGCATCAGCCTATTATTTTCCGCCAAACGGTAGCCCGATGATCGAACTGTTTGGAACACAGCGGTGACGCAAAATTACTTTCGCAAATTGACAACCGCATAGCGGAACACGGCGCGCGCCCTGTCATTTGATTTTTAGCGGCTAAACAACAAATCACCGACGAAAGGGGGCACGGGCCGCGTCTGCGAACATCGCATCGGTAGACGAGGGGGCGCTCGACGCGCTGCTCAACGAGGAGCGTCCGAGCTTATCGGGCCGAGCGCTATAAAAGGACGGCGGGCCGGAAGACCTACCACAGCGGCTAGTACGCGAGATGGATCGTCACGGGCGCCGGGGTAGTTGATCTCAGCGTGCCGAAGCCCTTCGGAGCGGCCGCGAGGACGGTGCGCGACGGGTTCGTCGAGACACTGGCCTACACGGAGTTCCCGCCCGAGCACTGGCGCCAAATCAGAATGAACAACGGGATCGAGCGCATAAACCGCAAGATCAGGAGGAGGACAAGGATCGCCGGGACCTTCCCGGACGGCAACTCGGCCCTCATGCTGGTCACTGCGAGGCTGAAGTACATAGTGGAGCACGAGTGGGGCAAGAGAAGGTACCTGGACATGTCCAAACTGGAGGAGATGGACGAGCTGAAGGAAAAGGCGGAGGGCTAGAAGAGGGCGGGGCCGAAGACGGCTAAATCAATTTGCGAAAGAATCTTGACGGCATCATTTCATGCGCAAACAATGCAGGTATACCGTTTGACGACTTTTAAATAGCAGGATCCGTATAGCGGAAAGCCAAAGACTTTTAGAGCCATCGCGACTAAAAAGGGGCACCGGCCTTCGCCAATACCCCTCAAACCGACACGATACATGTCCCATAAGCAAATAGCCACCTGGCTATTTTCCACCCCTCGCGCTTACCAATGCGCGGCGCAGCGGACCCGGGAAGAAATAGGCATGATCATTGAACCAGAGACTAAGCTGATGCTTTTTACTAGAAGCACGCGGTCCCAAATACTCGTCAAGAACAGAATCGAAACCGCCTTTCTCATAATCAGCCCAAAACTCATCGGACCTGCCATTTGCGGGAAACACCGTCCTCAAAGGGGGATTGCCCTTAACCGCCTCGCCAAGCTCTTTGTCAATCAAGTGGACACCGTCAACGGATTTAAGCAAACCCATTCCAGCATCAGAATTAACAAGAACAAGGCTAATACCGTCTTCGGTATTTCTATCAGCGCGCGACTCCGAAACGTAGCCCCAGAAATCTGCGAGCGTGATATCGCTCAATCGGTCAGTCCCCGTATAGGGACACGAATGGCAAGCATTTTGCGTAATGTAATCACCGAGGAAAGCTCGGAGATAATAGTCGTCCACAGTGCACCAAGAACGTCTATCCCCGTTTTCAAACAGCATTTCAAGGCTGAATACTGTCCACGAAGGATCTTTCTTCCTAAATCGCGCAGAAACAGCCTTACTTCCAGCCTCCCTCTCACGATAAGAAACATAGTCGCCCCAAACCCTGGGAGACGGAGCGCCATGGCAAAGAACATCTACCGTCATAAGATTCGCGGAAAGTCGGCCGCGCGCCAATCTGCGCATCGCATCGACCTGGCAGGAAGTTCCGGAAAACAGAACCCTCTCACCGCGTTTAAGCAAATCAAGACAGTCTGACAGGGCCGCATCAATACGACTCTGAACATACTTCGAACCGCGCATCTTGGCGATGACATCAATATCGTTAGAGACAATGTGCTCAACAATCATATCTTCATTCATGACCGCACCGCACACCCAGCCGCCTTGACGCACAAAGGCATCAGCAAGAAGCATAAACATACCGCCAGATGTTGCGGCCAAACGACGGCCCCGATCCTTGTCCCAGGCAGCCATCGTCTTTAAAGGCCTGTGTCGTGAGGTTGGCGAACCAACAACGGGACATGCCCTAGAGCAAGCGCCGCAACCAACGCATAGCCCATCATCAACCGCCGGCCGATAGAAGCCGCGCTCATCCTGTTCGAGATTCAAGGCTCCCCTAGCGCACGCTGCCACGCATGCCGAGCAACCAAGGCAATTATCTGAAGCTGGTAAACCAATTGTCTCTACATTACACACGTTAATGTCCTACTTTCAATGATTTCAAGAGAGTTTTAGCTATCCTGCGATACCTATATAGCGTGAACAGCATGAAGAGGAGGGAGCAGACGACAGAAACCAGAGTTGCGAATGCAAAACCAAATGAAATGAGGACACATTCAACAAGCAGCAGCCCGAGTCCAATGATCTGATATGGGATGTCAACATCAATGTTAATTAGTCTCTTTGTGTCATAAGCCCTCATGAGTGAAATCAAAACATAGGCAACAACACCAGCAATGATGGGCCCCCATGCCCCGATCGCAAAAGAGAGCAAAGCGCCAAGCACCACATTAACAAAAGCGCCAACCATAGTTGTCACAAATATCATGCCGTTGCTCTTAGCCGCGTTGTATAGAGTGCCGAAATAAGTCGAATATCCACTAATGACAGAACTGAGCATTAGAAAAGGAACGAAGACGTAAGCGGCAAAAAAATCACCGCTAAGCATAATGCGCGAAAGTGGAACGGTCAGTGCAATAACCAATGAACCAGCACACAAAAGGAATGCAGTAAAGACCTTAAAAACTGTTCCGAAGGAACTCCTAGAATCACTTGCATCGTATTCGCGTGCTGAGAAAATTTGCCACGACTGCTGGAAAATGGTAACAACCATATTCATCACCGCAGGCAACTTAGAAGCGGCTGTGTATAGTCCTGCGACATCGGCGCCTTGCGAGAACATAACGATATAACGACCGGAGAGATTAACAAACCACCAAGCTAGGGCGTTAGGAATCATTGGGAGGCTATAACGCAGCAGGTCTCGAGCCAGTGGTTTTGAAAATGCACCCATACTGGCAAAGCGCCAGACTTTGGCCCCAAAAATGACAAGTAAAAGCTGAATGCCCTGCGACAGAATCAGCGCCAGCAGGTAGCCATTTACGCCCATGCCAAAGACGCCGAGGAAAAGGTAACCGGCACAGAACAACGTTAGTGCACCCAAAACCCCCGATGAGGCATAAAGTCGAGTCTTACCGATACCCTTGGAAAATTGAAGGCAAATCACTTTAAAGGAAGTAATAAAGCAGAGAATGACCAATTGCCCTGTGTAATCAAAGCCAGTAAATGAATAGCCGAAAATTCCCGCAGCTGCCACAACTGGCAAAAGGAAAAGAGCGATACTGATACCCGTAGAGAATACGGCCTTATTATCGGAGTCCCGGTCGATTGAGAAACGAAACACGCCCTCATAGACACCGAGGCAGCAAAGGGGATAAAGCAATTCGGCAGTATTGTTTACAAGCTCACCAATACCGTATTGCTCAGTAGTAAGCAGTGCGGTATACATCGGAAGCAATAGGAACTGTATCAATTTCGTAAGCATGTTGCCGGCAGCAAAAACTGCAGCATCGCTTACAAGCGCCTTATAGCTTTTCTTCATTTATTACATTTCCTCAATAACGGATTTCAGACCATCATAATAATCGGCAGCGAAAGCAGGAGCGGAAACGCCATCCGGGAAGCGCTTCATGAAAGCGGACACAAGCCCTGGGACCTCCTCAAGATTGTCAGCAACAACAATCCCCTCATCCCCTGCATCTGTAAACCATTTGGCACCTGAGACAACCTTGTGATCATTGGTCTTAAGAACCACAACGGGCGTTCCGGCAATACGGGCAAATATCGTGCCATGATAACGATCGGTAACAATAACGCACTTTTGCGAATAAGATTCGATGACGCCCTCGATTCCGGTCCAAGCATCATGAGAGTCCAGATCGATACCATCCCATTTAACGGTGGTGTCAGTCCGAGAAACATCACAAAGACCGGAAAGAGCAGAAGCAAGCTTATCGATGGCCGCATAAGAGTACAGCTTCTCGCCATCATTTCGAGCGCAAAGCAATACACCTTCGCGCTGGTTATCAAAGGAATATTTCCCAATCAATGAGGTCACAACGTCAGGATAAAGACGGACATCAAGTCGAGGATACAAATCTCGAGCAATCTGTGCAGAGACGGCATCCCTAGCCAAAAACAAAGTATTAACGTGTGACCCTATTGCCTTACGGTCCAATTCTTTACCACGTTTGCTGTTAAAACGAATTGAAGTCGGGAAAAAAACAATTCTGTTATCGGGAAAACAAGTTGAAGCAAGCCTATGCGGCGTCTCATCGTCGTGGAGTCCGTCCATCGTATGACCACTCTGCATGACAATCAGATCATTAGGGCGAATTAGATTCTGAATCATGCGGACAATCCTGCTGGTACCGGCGTTAAATGCCTTACTTGGAATTTTAATAATTTCAGCTTCCGAATAATTATTTTGGAGCCATTTTTCAATAACAAATTTTTGAGCTTGATCTCCCAAATTCGGGTGAGTGGGCACCCCAAAATACCAGATACGCATGCCGCTAGTCTTATCTAGTCTAGCCATTGAATCAACGAGCTCATTGTTCAGCTTGCGCATCGCAGGATAATGCATAGCAGTACGCACCGTAATCCCCACAGTGCGATTTACACCTTTTGCGATACCGGAAACAAAGGGGACGGACTTAATAGCCATTTTCAGCTTATTATTCATATTACATCCTAACTAAGAACTTATTTACTGTGGTAAACGATTAATTACAAGAGTGAATCGACGGGATCACGAAAAATGAGTTCACACGGCACAATTAAATACTTAGGGCTCAGTAAAACAGAGACATAAACCGCGACAAGTCAGCCGTATAAGGAACGATTCCATACCATTCAGGCCTAAATAATTGAACAACAACGAAATACATAACAGAAATCGCAATCAATGAGAACCGAACGAAACGCGTTTCTCCGTCATTAGCTGCCTTTAAAACGAGAGGCAAAGCAACAAGAACAAGAGGCGCGAAATAGTATCCGAATCGAGCAACAATTTGTACTTTCATACCGACGGCGGAAAAGACAAGCCAGAGCAGTTCACCCCAGCGCAAGGCAAGGCTGACGGACTTACCTTGAGCCACGCCCTCAGCGCGGTCAGCAACTTTTAGATAATTAAAAAATATGCCGACGAGCAGGGCATTAAATAGAAGTGAAATTAGAGCGCCAAAATAGTTTGACCCCATAAAGTCCGCATCATAAAAACTATTTTTGCCCAGGACTGCCGCGACCGCGTTAAGGAGTGGATTGACAAATAGAAAGCTGAATATAGCTCCAATTATAAGAACTGTCATGCTCATTAAGTTAATTTCAACCTTGCTGAGAGGGATGAGAGCAAACAGCACGAGAGCGGACCTATGGAATGAGGCGGCAAGGAACACGAGTAGAATAAATACAGGAACCTTACGATCCCTAAGTACAATTATTGCAAGCATACCGATTGCAATAGCAATTGCCTCGCGCATGATGTTCAGATAACTCGGAAACAGCAGGCACAAAAATAGCACAGTGGGCAAAATAGGCTCATCAGCGAGCTTAAAAATAAATAATGCAGTGCAGAGACATATAACCGCACTTGATGCTACGAGAAGAATCTGAAAATCACCGCTGATGAGTGAAAGAACCTTGCAAAATAATAGGAAACCGTACTCAAATCTGTCTGTCATCTCAACAAGAGAAGAGAACGGCAAACGAGAGGCACTTATAAACGCTCTACAGTGCATTTCAGTATCAATACCAACTGAACTTGATCGCACTGAAGCAACAAAGAAAATTGCTGAAAAAGTGACTAAAAGATAGGTCTTTTTAAAGGAAGCGGAACGTTCAGGCCGTAATACAAAACCAAAAACTACCGCAAAGACAATAAGCTGCAAATATACCAACATTTAGATAGTCACCCTACTCCTTAGGTGCGGGCTGCGACATATCTACATTGTTTTTAATAACTACTCTATACATCCATTTCCCTCAATGCATCTCAATAAGAGAATTACCTTCATCAGCAATACTTTGCAGGTTCCGAGTTCAACCAATCGACTAAATTGAATCCTTGTGTAAAGCGATCCGTATCATTTGTTTTTCCCCCCCCCCCCGAACAGAGGCGGGATGATAAACCGAGCATGCAATATCGGGGCGTCGCATCGCCGTAAAGCAAATCTTGTTCGTGTGCTCCAAAGAATCAAACGCCCTAAGATCTTCTTCGCGACAATCATTCATCTGGCTGAATTTAATAAACAGATTGTCCCAGTTCACCCTTTCAACCCGTCGCTCCCATTTAGCTCTAGCCTCCTCAGGCGTTGGATAATGTAGAAATACAATCTCAACGTCATCGATAATTCCAACAGGCTTACTCAGCTCATTGCGAGATTTCAAAGTCTCGTAATGAGCCGAATCACAAGAATCGATGAATTCTATGGGCGTATTCAGATAGTGCCTTAAATCTCCCGCGAACTTTACGTATTCAGTTCCAAAAAAATACAGCCCTGCTGTAGGCGATTGATACGGTAAGCCGAAATACCGATAGACCGTTCCGGCCCAACAATTATTGGAAATAATAGAAAAATCGCTTCGTGTCAGATGATTTTGCCTACCCTTAGAAAAACGACTGTTAGTTTTCTCTCTGATTACCCGTTCAGCAATTCCAAAATAGTCTTTATTCATGTCTAGGTCCTTCAACCAAAACCACACCCGTTGCATCGAAAAACGCATCTAACGCTGAGCAACAAGCCCCTCGTAGAACTCCATCAATTTCTTTGCATTAGCCGCTGCCGAATAGCCAGCGGAGGTTAATTTCTCAACAGCTCCGCTATCACGACCAACCGACATAGCATCAGCAAGTGCAGAGGCCCATACAGCATATGGCTCATTTAAACCGACAAATCTACTCACGCCCGTTATGTCACTTTCCTCAGGAACGCCAGTCGAAAAAACACAACGAAGCCCAGAGGCTTGAGCTTCAACAGCAGAGACAGGAAGCCCCTCATATAGCGAAGGCATAAAGAAGACGTCGAACAGCGAGTAAAAACGAGCGACGTCAACGCGCACGCCGGGCATGACGACGGATTCGTTTACACCAAGCTCCTTAGCAATGGCCCTAACTCTGTCCATGCCATCTCCAGCGCCCAAAATCACCCACTTAACATTAGGAATACTGCGCTTCAGCTCTGCGAACACCTTGACGCCAAATTCAAAGTTCTTTTGCTTGACAAAACGACCGACACTTCCAATAACGGGGTCACTATTGCCAATGCAGAGTTCAGCACGCAGGGAAGCATTGGAGCTATCGTCATATGCATAATTGCTGAGTACGATTCCATTTTTCATTACAGCAAACGGCTTATTTCCAAACAGGTATCTACCAGCTTCATCAGAGCACGCCACCCCATCAGTTGCATACCTCTTGCCCCACGCAATCAACGGAGCATTTCGAACACGATGAAGAACGTTGTCAGATGAACTATTCAGATGACTATGTAGGACACGATGTTCGATGCCGGCACGCTTAGCCTCCCTGAGAACGCAAAAAGCCGAGTTGGGCATATGACAATGCACGATATCGTACTCGCGTCCATGCTTAACGAAAAACTCTTCGACTTCTTTAATGAACTGGCCAAGCCCCGCAGAAGCGAAAGACACCGTATAGACACGAGAACCGTGCGCAATAAGCTCCTGATCATAAGTGCAGTCACGCAAGGGTTTACCATTCAATGTTGCATGGTGTAGATAATCAAATACAACTCGATGCTCATCAATGCCCAAAGACATGTTATGAACAAATTGAGAAACACCGGCAGAACGACTTAATGAGGGAACCACTTGGAGAACATGAATTGGAGATGAGGTAATCAAGCTAGTCAACCACCGTAACAATTGCGTCGGCATGAAAACGAGCAGAAACGCATGATTGGGCATTCTTTGAATAATTCCCTATGGAAATCAGCATGACCAATTCCTCCCAATAGGGTAGTTTCAATAGACCGCGAATCGCTTTTTCAGGACCTCGTCTTAGCATTGTATTGAGCGGACAAGAAGCCAAACCCTGCTCTTCAAGTGCCAGCAATAACGCCATTGCAAAAATGCCGCCATCAACAAAGCCCTCGTTACGTTCTTGCGGTCCAAAGTAAACCCGATTATCAACCGTCAACACGACGAGCATTGGAGGCATCGCGTAGCCTCTGAATCCACTTGTAATTCCTAATGTCTCATGGATGAGTTCCTGGTTATTGATAATCCGAACTCTTGTTGGTTGTCGATTGCATGCAGACGGAGCTTTGGTGGCCGTCTCGATAGCATTAATGACCTTTGTCAACGAAACGGGAGTATCAGAATACTCTCTAACAGAATGACGGTTACTTAATAGCTCGTCAACAGAACCTGGAATAATGCCTGCCACAGCAAAATCATGAGCGATTTTGCAGCTTCCACCGGGATATAAAGGCTTTGAATCCAGTTTAGAAAACAGTTGGTCGCCAATTGCTTGCATAAACATATGCGTATATTCAGAACTATTCTCATGTCTGTCACGATATTCGATTAGCGCACCCAAGGCGGATTGATAGGCCAGGCTATCCGTACTTCCACCCATATCTTCAAAGACATGCATGTAGCGAGAGAGTTCGGCGAGGACCTTCACTCCAAATCCAGCACGAAAGTCCTCGTGGCTCAACCCTTTTTCAAGCTGATGGGTACAATAAATTATATGAGCTTCTGCTTGCTCTGCATATTTGATCTTGTTTCGAGAATAAGACTTCCCGAACCGTGCCGCCTGCCGCATTGAAGCGGCGAGCAAACTTGGATAGCCATTAAAAATGGCCCTCGCAACCCCCATGACAGGATCAGGCAAATGATCCTTTAAAGCAGAAACCGAAATATTTCCCATCATATTTCCTAAATATCCAAGGCTTTTTCAATAAAAGAAAAGGCTTCATTTCGTTTGAGATTAAGCTGTGCCTGAACCGAATTGGAGGCGTAATCAAGTTCAGAAATAGTCAGATTTCCAAAGTCATCCAACAAATGATTGTCAAGATTAGTCATATTTAATAGGTTTGAAATTCTTCCGTTAAAACGACCAGGGCTGATGGCGACAAACTTCTTTCCAAGATTTACGGAATAGGCAGTTCCATGGAACGAGTCCGTAATGACAATTTCGGCCCCAAGGAACAGAGAAAGGAACCTTCCCACGGAAGGACAGATAACAGCATTCTCGCCAGAACGCTTCTCATGCACACCGTATGCAATTCGCATAACCTTGAGACCAGTCTTCTTGGCGACCCTTTGTACATAAGAATCGAACTCGGCATTACGGTTGAGCTGATAGACCAGAACATAGGGTTCCGGAGAAATCCAACCATCTGCAATTGCTTCCCAATCATCACGATTCAACATGAGCGTGGGATCGATAACGGGCATAGCCCCATGGACACCGATAGAATCAAGAAGGTCAGCCGCCTCTTGCTCGCGTACAGAGATACAAGAGTAAGAGGAGAGAGCCTTTCTCATCGGCTCAGCTTCCCAATCCTCGAGCGTGGCCTTGCCGATACTCGCAGCATAGGCAATCTTCTTTTTCCCCTCGGGAGCAAAGGAGAGATAGAAAGTACGGTCAAAACCGTTATTCCAAATGCTATTCCAAACCTGATCGCTACCAGTGCAGTAAATATCTGCTACCGGAGGATTCGCGTCCAACTCATCTGCGGAATAGTACGAACGCTCAGTCAGCGCAAGCTTGGAATGTCTAAACTCATCAAGGGGGGCGCGTCTCCTTGCAACCATACGAGAAACCGGTATTTTTGCAATCTGCTTGACGCCAGGAACCTTAAATATAGGCATCTTCTTTACGAGCTGGCCGTTAAGGGCACGATCCACTTCGTTTTCGGGAATCGCATCCTTACGGTAGTAATCAATTATTTCGGCATCTGCTCCCACACGAGCCAAAACAACCTGAGTTGCATAGGTCTGCAGGCAGGAGCCATAGTTCGGCGAGTTATGAAGTGTTATAACTCCGACTTTTCGAGACATGCACAAACCTACTTTCTGAGTAATTTCTTATAAACAAACGAACGAAGTCCGTTAGGCATGACACAAACAACGGCATGCGGAACAAATGAGGCAACAAAATCAACAGGGCTAAACCAGCCAGTACGCAATTGAGCAAACTTGAATTTCCAGATATGCGGTAGATACGAAGGGCCGCCTCTGCGAGCATAAAAATCGGAGCTCACGCGCATCGCCACAAGTGGTTCAGGTAGATTATCTGCGCGACAGCCACTGGCTAGCATCCTGTTAAATAAATCCCAATCTTCGAAATAAAGATATTCAGAGCTGTAATTCCCAGCCTCCAGCACCTTAGATTTTTTAAACGTCATAGGTGGGTGCCGGAAAGGATTTCGACGTTTGGAACAAGCGAGAATATTGTCCAGTCCCTTGGGCAAATTCGTTGAAGCAATTGGCGTCTCAGGAGAGTCAATAAACTCGACGACATCGCTACCGACCATATCGAGCCCACTTTCAATAGCGGCAAGCTGCTTCTCCATACGATCAGGACGCGCCACGTCATCGGTGTCCATACGCGCAACGATTTCATTAGAACAGGAGAGTACGCCCTTATGAAGAGCATATCCTAGTCCATGGTTCTCACTGTAGGAAACAAATTTGAACAGATCGGGCCACTGCAAGTTATATTCGGAAAGAACCGACTCGAGTTCAGCAGTCAAGGGTCCGTCCTTAACCATTACGATCTCGGCCGGAGGCACAGTTTGAACGAGCATGCTGTCGAGGGCCTGGCGCAGAAAAGTAGGGTTTTCTTTTTTGTAAATGCTCATTAATACGCTATAAGCGGTCGTGGCGACTGAAGTGGTCATCTATCGCCCCGTCCTCTTCTTGCCGAACATGGCACCAAAAGTGCCGGTAAAGCATTTCCAGTCCATGCGGAAACAGCGATTGCGCACGTAGCGGAGTTCAATCTTCTGACGCAGGCCGCTCTCAAAGGTTGCCTCGTTACGATCGGTTGCCTGCCACAGACCAGTAATGCCGGGCCGGACAGAGAGCAGCTCAGCTTTTTCTTCGTCGGAAAAATGCTGTTCAAGCTCATCCCTTGTAATGGGACGCGGCCCAATGACGGAGAGGTCGCCGTTCAGTACATTAAGGAACTGCGGCATCTCGTCAATGGAGCACTTACGAATATACTGACCAACCCTAGTAATGCGGGGATCATCGTCGACCTTGCGCTCGACTTCCCATTGATGAAGCTGCTCAGGGCTCAGGTACTTACGCACGTCGTTTGCGTCGGCGACCATGCTACGAAGCTTAAAAATCTTGATTGTCTTTCCGCCCTTGCCAACGCGCTCTTGCGTATACATAGGACTGCCGGGCGATTCAAGACTAATCAGCGCGCACACCACAGCAAGAGGAATAAGCAGCAGCACACTCATCAAAAGACTGAACACCAGGTCAAACAGTCTCTTAATAAAGCGATAGCCAAGCGTACCGCTCGGTTTAATCTCTTTAATAGCCAGTGCGTCCCCCACGGATACACAGCTCTCTGTTACTTCTTTAGCAGCCACAATAAAACTCACGTTCCTGTCCCCAGGAACCCCCCCCCCCCATCTATGAATCCAAAAACCAAATGAATTGCCGGTGCAACGTCTCCCTTACGTTTTGCTGGGCACGTCTAGCGGAAGCAGCTCCCTAAATGTGGAGTCGCCCTCGCCCACGTCTACCAGGCACCAGCGCTTATGACGGTCGATCTTCTTTACACGGGCCTCTTGCCCCACCAAGGGACCGTGTTCTATGTGCAACACACCGTCTTCTATGCGCGCTACGCTGTTGCGCACCACGCCGTCGCCGTCTAGCACACTGCGGTACCAGTCCTGCGCATCGTCCGGCATGGGCATGTAAGCCCGCTCCCTACTGCCGGCGATGCGACAGCCAAAGCTCAACTGGGCCAAGGCCCTATCGAGCGCGGCGGCATCGCGCGTGGCGACGAAGAAGTATTCCTTGTACATAGGCTTGGTTTGGAGCGACCATGCGCCGTCCCGCTTAAACCAGAACTCCTTTTGCATCACGAAAGCGTCCTGCATAAGGTTGTGCGGGATAATGCGACGAACCTTTTCGCAGGTCTCGCGCTCTTTTCCATTGGGGGTATGAACCAGATACCAGCGGACGCGGCCGTGCTGGCTGTTGGTGGTGGTGCCGTTAAATGCGCCAGGCAGCTGCTCTTGGCGCCGCATTGTCTGTTCCATCTCTCGCCCCCTCTTTTGGCTTTGCGATGCACGCACAAATGCAGGGGCGTTTAGAACAGGCTTCTCGCTCGCAGCTAGGCGCAGTCGCAAAAGTACAGGTTTTTGTATCTTTCGACAGACGACATTATACGAGCAATCAATCAGCGTTTGCCCAGATTACGCAAAATGTACTGCTAGTAGGTACATCTCCATACCCCTCTACAAAAACCTGTACCTTTTTGTGCAACAAAAAAAGCCGCTCAACCAGCGGCTTTTCTAATTTTGACATGAAAAAAAGGCGACCGCCCTTTGTGGACGGTCGCCTTTGTTAATTGTTGTGAAGCTTGCCTTAGGCGCGAGTCTTGATCTCCTCGGTCACCTTGGCAACAAACTCATCAACGCTCATCTGAACGGTCTCGTTGGAGCGATCGCGGACGGAGATGTTGCCGGCCTCGACCTCCTTCTCGCCCAGGATGAGCATGTAGGGCACGCGGTCGATGCTGCGGGCCTCGCGGATCTTGTAGCCGATCTTCTCGTCGCGGTCGTCGCAGACCACGCGAATGCCGGCCTCCTCCAGCTTGGCGCACACCTCGTGAGCGTAGTCGCGGCTCTTCTCGGAGACGGGAAGCGCCTTGACCTGCACGGGAGCCAGCCAGGTGGGGAACTTACCCGCAAAGTGCTCAATCAGAATACCGATGAAGCGCTCGATGGAGCCAAAGCATACGCGGTGCAGCATGATGGGGCGCTTCTTGGTGCCGTCGGCGTCCACGTACTCCAGGTCAAAGTTGAGCGGCATCTGGAAGTCGAGCTGCACGGTACCGCACTGCCAGGTACGGCCGAGCGAGTCCTCCAGGTGGAAGTCGATCTTGGGGCCATAGAAGGCGCCGTCGCCCTCGTTGACCTCGTAGTCCATGCCCAGCTTCTCCAGAGCGGTGCGCAGACCCTCCTCGGCGCGAGCCCAGTCCTCGTCGGAACCCATGGAGTCCTCGGGGCGTGTGGACAGCTCAACGTGGTACTTAAAGCCAAACTTCTGGTACACGGAGTCGA
This sequence comes from Collinsella sp. AM40-7AC, assembly GCF_003468125.1. Taxonomy (NCBI): domain Bacteria; kingdom Bacillati; phylum Actinomycetota; class Coriobacteriia; order Coriobacteriales; family Coriobacteriaceae; genus Collinsella; species Collinsella sp. AM40-7AC. The sequence goes on from NZ_QSGK01000003.1 coordinate 141,932, forward strand.
TGAGGTTGACCACGCCCACGATCTCGTCGGTCAGCTGGTCGGGACGCACAAACAGGTGGGCGTCGTCCTGGTTAAAGCAGCGAACGCGGAACAGACCGTGCAGGGCGCCGCGCAGCTCGTGGCGGTGCACCAGGCCAATCTCGCCGGCGCGAATGGGCAGCTCGCGGTAGGAATGCGGCTTGGAGGCGTACACCAGCACGCCGCCCGGGCAGTTCATGGGCTTAATGCAGTACTCTTCGTCGTCGATGACGGTGGAGTACATGTTGTCCTTGTAGTGGTCCCAGTGGCCCGAGGTCTTCCACAGCTGCTTGTTCATGATGAGCGGCGTGGAGATCTCCACGTAGCCGGCCTTGTGGTGAATCTCGCGCCAGTAGTCCAGCAGCGTGTTCTTAAGGATCATGCCGTTGGGCAGGAAGAACGGGAAGCCGGGGGCCTCGTCGCGCATCATAAAGAGGTCCATCTCGCGGCCGATCTTGCGGTGGTCGCGCTTCTTGGCCTCCTCCAGCATGTGCATGTGCTCGTCGAGCTCCTCCTTGGTGGCAAAGGCGACGCCGTTGATGCGGGTGAGCATCTTGTTGTCCTTGTCGCCCTTCCAGTAGGCGCCCGAGACGCCAGTGAGCTTAAAGGCCTTGAGCGCCTTGGTGTAGCAGATGTGGGGGCCGACGCACATGTCGATGTAGTCGCCCTGCTGGTAGAAGGTGATGCGGGCGTCGTCGTCCAGGTCGCCGATGTGCTCGACCTTGTACTTCTCGCCGCGCTCCTCCATAAGGGCGATGGCCTCGGCGCGGGGCTTCTCGTATACGGTGAACTTGAGGTTCTCCTTGACGATCTTTTTCATCTCGGCCTCGATCGCGGGGAAATCGTCCTCGCTGATCTTGACGCCCTCGGGCAGGTCGACGTCGTAGTAGAAGCCGTTGTCGGTCGCGGGGCCGTAGGCAAAGTCGGCCTGGGGGTACAGGCGCTTGATGGCCTGCGCCATGATGTGCGCGGCGGAGTGGCGGATGACGTGCGTGACCTCGTCCTGCGGGAGCTCGGCCACCGAACCGTCATTGTAGAGTGCCTTCATGGGTATGTTTTCTCCTCTCGGATGCCTGATGCAAGTGCGTGCGATGCGCTCGGCGTTTTTGACTTGCATCATTATAGGCAGGTTGCCTTGGTATACAAGCGCCCGCCGCACCTTAATGGCACGGCGGGCGATTTTCTACGCATGCTTCATCGTGTGGGGTGGGGTGTGGGGCGCGCGTGGCTTGCGGCGTGCCCGTGACGCGTGGCGGTTGCGCGGGACGCGCGGTGCCCGTGGCTTGCGGCCGGCCCGGCGATGGATGCGTTACTGGATGCGAGTTCGGCAGTAGGGGCAGACCTTCCAGTGCGCATCGAGCGGGCGATGGCAGCTGGGGCACACGTTGCGAACCTGCGTATCGCACACCGGGCAGACGACGAAATCCTTCTCGATGGGCGCGCCGCACTGCGGGCAGGTGCCGTACTGGGCAAGCTGGCGCTCGCGCAGGGCCATGTCCAGCTCCTGCTCCTCGCGGTCAGACGCGTAGGAGTACGGACGCAGGACCAGGTAGGCAATGAGGCCCACAAACGGGATGAGGGCGATGATGCCCCATGCCACGTAGGCGCTGGCGCCGCGGCGGCGAGCGTCGATGAACACATAGACGACCGACAGCACATACAGGGCGATGATAAAGCCAACGAAGGCATAGACGACGCCCATAAGCTGCGGCGACATGAGCTCGGAGATGTACTTGGACATTACGGGTACCTTTCGGGATATTTACAGTCCGGTCAAGTTTACCACGGGGTTTGTTTATATGGGACCACGGCTAGGGGCGGGGCTGGCGCGGACACAAACATCTCAATCTGTAACATCTAGAACCCAAATCATCAGCTAGCTGTTACAGATCAAGACGTAGAAAACCGTCCGAACCGAATGTCTCAATCTGTAACAGTTACCCGGCAAAAACAGGTCTAACTGTTACAGATTGAGACATTCGAAACCGACTGATAGGTTCATCTCAATCTGTAACATCTAGACCCCAAAACGGTCACTAGATGTTACAGATCGAGACAGAAAATCTCTCCCTGACTTTAAATCTCAATCTGTAACACATAGGACCGATTTTCCCCTCTTACTGTTACAGATCGAGACAAACAGAGGGCCCGCCTGGCAAACGTCTCGATCTGTAACATCTGGGACCCAACCCTTCTGCTTACTGTTACAGAACGAGACAAAACTCTGACACCAGGGCGGCAAACGAGGTTATCAACGTTACCGAGTCTCCCCTCGCCTGCCGTTGGCGGGTGTTGCGGGGCTGTTCGCCGCATTGCCGCTGCACTGAGGGCGTGCAGACCGTAGGATAGTCCTATTGACGGCCTGTCAACTCGTCTGGGAGGCACCGTGGCAGAAACGTTAGATATCGCAATTGTGGGCGCGGGCATTACCGGGTGCGCCATCGCGCGGCAGCTTGCGCGGTTTGACTTGTCCATTTGTGTGGTCGAGGCGGCCAACGATATCGCGCTGGGCGCGTCGAAGGCCAACGGCGGCCTGGTGCACGCCGGCTACGATCCGACGCCGGGCACGGTAAAGGCGCAGGTCAACGCCCGTGGTTGCGAGCTATATGGCACGTGGGCCCAGGAGCTAGGCTTTTTGTTTCGCCGCACCGGGTCGATGGTGCTAGGCTTTAACGACGAGGACCGAGCGCACCTGGAGCAGCTGCGCCAGAATGGCCTTGCCAACGGCGTGCCCGAGCTGGCGATCATTGGCCCCGAGCGCATCCACGAGCTGGAGCCGCGCGCGAGTGCTAAGGCGACGTGCGCGTTGTGGTGCCCTTCGACCGGTTACGTCGACCCGTTTGAGGTCGCCATCGCCGCGCTAGAAAACGCCGTTGCCAACGGCGTGACGTTTATGCGCTCCGCGCCGGTGGAAGCCATTGAAGTTGCCGGCTCGGATGACGGAGCCGCGTGCTTTACGCTGGTGACGCCCGCCGGCGACGTGCGCTGCCGTTACCTGATCAACGCCGCGGGCAACGGGGCCGCGGACATCTCGCATATGGCCGGCGCCGAGGAGTTCCAGATGGTCTGGCGCCAGGGCAACATTGTGGTGCTGGACAAGGAGCCGCGTGCGCTCATGCCGCTCTACCCCGTTCCCACGCCAGTTTCCAAAGGCGTCATCGTGACGGGGACCGTTCATGGCAACACCGTGATTACCGCGACCGCCGCCGTGCGCGAGCCAGGTGATACACAGACCTACGCTACCGATGTCGACGCGCTCCTGACCGGAGCGCGCAAGCTGGTGCCCGATCTGGACACGCGTCGCGTGGTGCGCGCATTTGCCGGCGGGCGTCCGGTCATTAAGGGGACGAACGACTTTTTTATTGGGCAGTCGGCCGTGGTACCAGGCCTGTTCCAGGCTGCGGGCATTCAGTCGCCGGGCGTAGCGAGCGCGCCGGCCATTGCCGAGCGCATGGAGCACGTGATGCGCGAGGCGGGCGTTGCCCTGCATGAACGGAACGATTGGGACCCGATTCGCCGCGCGCCGGACGATTTTGACCGTGCACCGCTCGCGCGCAAGAAAGAGCTCATTGAGTTCGATCCCGCGTGGGGGCAGATCGTCTGCCGCTGCGAAACGGTGTCCGAAGCCGAAATCGTGGCCGCGATTCGAAGCCGCCCGGGCGCGGTTTCGGTCGAGGGCGTCAAGCGCCGCTGCCGCGCCGGCATGGGTCGGTGCCAGAGCGGATTTTGTCAGAGCCGCGTGATGGCAATCCTGGCGCGCGAGTTGGGCTGCGAGCCCAGCGAAGTGCTGTTGGAGGATGCCGGTTCTTGGCTTGTCGAGGGACCGCTGAAGGGGGTGCACTAGGATGGCGACGTCTGATATGCTCGACGAACGCGAGGAGGCCGGAACTGCAGCGTCGGTACCGACGCAGGCCTTCGACGTGGTCGTCATCGGCGGCGGACCTGCTGGCATGGCGGCTGCGCTTGCCGCACATAATGCCGGCGCCCACGTGGCCATCGTGGAGCGCGAGCGGCATCTAGGAGGAATCCTCCGCCAGTGCATCCACCCCGGTTTTGGCCTTTCGCACTTTAAGCAGGAGCTCACCGGTCCCGAGTACGCGCAGCGCTTTATCGACCAGGTGCGCGCGACCGACATTGCGCTGTTCCTGGGCAGCATGGTGCTTGGGATTGATTCGGGCGAGGGTGCGGCCGCGAGCGCGTCGGGCGTGGACGAAACCGCAGGAGATGCCGCAGTCCATACCGTCACGCTCATGAGCCGTACCGGCATGCTGCAGCTCACCGGACGCGCGGTCGTCCTTGCCATGGGGTGCCGCGAGCGCACGCGCAGCGAGATCAAGATCCCTGGCAGCCGCCCCGCCGGTGTGTTTACGGCCGGCTTGGCGCAGCGATACATCAATATCGAAAACCTCAAGCCCGGCTCACGCGCCATCATTTTGGGCTCGGGCGACATCGGGCTGATCATGGCGCGCCGCTGCACGCTCGAGGGGATTTCTGTCGAGGGCGTGTACGAGCTCATGCCGTACGCCAACGGTCTGCGCCGCAACGTCAAGAACTGCCTGGACGACTTTGGCATTCCGCTGCATCTGTCTACCACGGTCACGCGCGTGATCGGACACGACCGCGTGGAGGCCGTCGAGGTGAGTCGGGTCGACGAGAGCCTGGCGCCCATTCCGGGAACCGAGCGCGTTGTTCCGTGCGACACGCTGCTACTTTCGGTGGGTTTGATTCCCGAAAACGAGCTTTCGGTGGGCGCGGGCGTTGAGCTTGACCCACGCACGCGCGGCGCCATAGTGGACCAGAGCCTGCAAACGGGCGTGCCGGGCATCTTTGCCTGCGGCAACGTACTGCACGTGCACGACCTGGCAGACAACGTGACGACCGAATCCGAGCGTGCCGGTGCGTCTGCGGCGACGTACGCGCTGGGTGGCGGCTCTGAGTCCAACGTGGACGCTGCGGGCCCGGGCTGTCAGCTCACGGTCTCCCCCGCCGGCATCGCAGGCTACGCGCTGCCGGGACGCATTACGGCTGTGGCACTCACCAAACTCAACTTCCGCGTGCGCCGACCGGTCGACGCCGCCCGCGTGCGCATTCTGGCAGGCGACGAGGAACTGTTTGCAGGCAAGGTCCGCGCGTTTAAACCGAGCGTCATGGAAAGCTTCCCGCTGCCGGCAAGGGTGATTCAGCGCGCACTCGACCAGGGTGTTAGCGAGATTGTCCTGTCCGTCGATCCCGTTGAGGAGGCATAAGGCCATGAGCACAAACACGATCGAGACGCTGCAGTTCAACTGCACCACCTGCCCATCCGAGTGCCTCCTGACCGTAGAGGTGGAGCGTGACGCAGACGGCGCCGTGGTAGAGGTGCACTCCGTGACCGGCAACAGATGCCCGCGCGGTGATAAGTTCGCACATCAGGAGCTCACCTGCCCTATGCGCGTGCTCACGACGACCGTGGCCGTATCCGGCGGCGACGAAGCCCTACTCCCCGTCCGCACGGCCGAAGCCATCCCGCTAGAACTCCACGCCCAGGCCATGGACCTCATCCGCGGCGTGGTCGTCGAGGCCCCCATCCGCATGGGCGACGTAGTCTTACCCAACCTCCTAGACACCGGTATCGACCTCATCGCCAGCATGGACATCGAGTAGCTAATTTAGGACGGGGCTCTTTTAGCTACCCCGCCATCCACCCAGTCCCACCTCAATTGCGATGAAATAGTTCCTGATTTCCGCCAAAACCCCGGCATCCAGGAACCATTCCACCGCAACTATCCTTGGAATTGGTATTTAGCTTGTGCCTGCTTTAGTGCCAATTCAAAACTATGCCGGATTACGGGGCTGATTCGGAGACCCCCATCCATACCGGCAATTTTCGATTTTTGATAACCCGTCTACCTGCGGTTTTAATTTCGCAATTTTTCCCATGGTCAAGCAATACAGGTCCAGCCCCGTAATCCGCCATAGTTTTGAAACCAGCCCATTTGGGACGGACCTCTTATGGCTACTTTTACCTATCATTCCGCATGTTGGACGCAGCTAAAATAGCCCGTCGCAAATTGACTACCCTGGCATTGGGGATACCATGGTGGCAACCTAGCGAAAGGATGTTTCATGGCACATGTCGATGACCAGCGTGTGGCGCGCGTGCTCGATGCGCTCGAGGCTCAGCACCCCGGCGCGCAGCTGCTCGTAAACGACCCGTGGTCGATTTATTACCTGACCGGCTTTTATGCCGATATGTTCGAGCGTTTTTGCGGCGTGCTACTCGTACGCGGTAGAGAGCCCGTAATCTTGGTCAACGCGCTGCATCAGCTGCCCGAGTACGACAACGCCCGCGTCGCCTACCACACCGATACCGATATCGTGGCCGACGCCATCGCTCGCGAGATCGATCCGATCAAGCCGCTCGGCATCGATACCGTCATGCGCTCCGGCTTTTTGATGCCGCTCATGGAGCGCCACGCCGCCAGCGAGTTTTTCCTGGGCGACTTTGCCGTCACCGCCGCGCGCACCCACAAGGATGCCGCCGAGCAGGAGCTCATGCGCGTGTCCTCGGCCGCTAACGACGCCGTGATGGCCGACGCGATCAAGCTCGTTCACGAGGGCGTGACGGAGCGCGAGATTGCCGACCAGATGCTTGGTCTGTATCGCAAGCACGACTGCGAGGGCTTCAGCTTTCCGCCGATCGTGAGCTTTGGCGCCAACGCCGGCGACCCGCACCACGAGCCCGACGACACCGTACTCAAGCGCGGCGACGTAGTGCTGTTCGATATTGGTGGACGCCGCCGCAGCTACTGCTCGGATATGACGCGCACGTTCTTTTGGGGCGAGCCAGACGAAGAGACGGCGCGCATCTACGATATCGTGCGCCGCGCCAACGAGGCCGCCGAGGCTCTCATCGCACCGGGCGTGCGCATGTGCGACCTGGACCGTGCCGCGCGCGACGTGATTGAGGACGCTGGCTACGGAAAGTACTTTACGCATCGCCTGGGTCACTCGATCGGTCTGCAGGACCATGAACCGGGCGACGTCTCGCTGGTCAACGAGCAGGTCGTAGAGCCAGGCATGACGTTCTCCATCGAACCGGGCATCTACCTCCCCGGCCGCACCGGCGTCCGCATCGAGGACCTGGCCCTAGTTACCGAGTCCGGCGTCGAGATCCTCAACGCCTACCCCCACGACCCAGTCCGCCTAGGCTAGCCAATGTGCCAAAGGGACAGCCCCGTTGACACATTCCGTTAACGTCGCACCACGAAAACGGGCTATCTACTACGTTTAACCCGCATGGGTCGACCATGCAGGTCTTTTTTGAAAAATGGCGAGCCCTTTACCTGCGGTTTTAATTTCACAATGCCCCGCGTGGTCGAGGGTAGTCGGTAAAACGTAGTAGATAGGCCCATTTCGTGGCGAGCAAGTCAACTCGAGGCGCAGGGTAGTCAAAATTGCCCCGTCCCAAATTGACTACTTTTAAGTTGCGGTGATATACGGACTGTTTGAGGCTCCTGGCTTGTAAAACAGTCCGCATTTCACCGCAACCGCTGAGGGGATGGGTTAGCGCAGCAGGCCGGCTACTTCGCCGGCTAGGGTGATGGTGCCGGCTGCTACGAAGGGCTCGCCTGCGGCATCGAAGGCAGCGAGGGCCTCGGACACGCTCGGGTATACGCCCGCGAGCTTATCGGCACCCACCAGGGCAGCGAGCTCCTCTGCCGGCAGGGCGCGATCGGAATCGGTCTGGGTCACGACCACGCGGGGGAACGCCGGAACCAGAACGTCAACGATACCCGCCACGTCCTTATCGGCCAGCGCGGCACACAGCAGCACGGGGCGGTTCTCCACGCACGGATCGATCTCGTCCAGCGCGCTCACAAAGTTCTCGCAGCTCTGGGGGTTATGACAGGCGTCGATCAGCTTGAGCGGATCGGTTCCCAGCACATCAAAGCGACCAGGCGTGGGACAGCCCATAAGCGACGCATCGAGCTTGTCATGATCGAGCTCGCGACCCAGATACCCCTCGCACAGCATGATCGCACACGCGGCATTCTGCGGCTGATACGCCGGCTTGACCATGCTCGACGTATAGATGGCACGCGGCGTGGTGCAGCTGAACTCCACCGTGTCGCCCACATGTGCCGGCACCTTGGTCGTGGCATGGTTCACCACCAGCGGCACTATGCCGCACTCGCGACAACGTGCATCCATCACGCGCTGAACGCTCGCCTCGTGCGTGCCCTCGCCCAGCACAACCAGGCGTCCGGGCTTAATGACCGCAGCCTTCTCCCCCGCAATGGCCTCGAGCGTATCGCCCAAAATGCGTGTGTGGTCGAGTCCAATGCCCGTAATGGCAACGGCGACGGGATCGGTCGCGCTCGTGGCGTCCCAACGACCGCCCATGCCAACCTCGAGCACGGCAACATCCACCGCGGCCTCGACAAACACCACAAGCGCAGCGGCCGTCAGCAGGTCAAACGGCGTGATGGTATAGGCACGCTCCCCCGCCGCCACACGACGGGCATTCACGCGATGTCCCGCCTCAACAGCGGCAGAAACACCACGGGCAAACGCCTCGTCGCTTACGACGCACCCATCGACCTCCATACGCTCGGGATAGCGCACCAGCTGCGGCGACGTATACAGCGCGGTCCTGAGCCCCTCGCCTCGAAGGATAGCAGCCGAAAAACGCGTAGTCGAAGTCTTGCCATTGGTACCGGCAACCTGAATGCAATCAAAATACTCGTCCGGACGTCCCAGCTCATCGAGCATATCGACAACCGTCTCAAGCAGAGGACCAGCATCCCCAGAAATCCGCCCCGTATCAGCAGCCAGCCCCACAGCCTCATCAAACGAAAGCAGCTCAAACGAGAAAGGAACGACATACGACCCAGAACGCTTAGCCATAACCCAAAGTCCCCCATAACAGAAAAAGAGGCCCACCAAATAGAATGAGCCCCTCGCGTTGACAATATCAGCCTTTATCCGCTTGCAGCGAGATCAAGGCCACAACCAAGTGGCCCCAACCTACCAGTTGTAAACAACCACGTAAGCGAACTAGGAGCGGCCCGACGCTTTGCTCGCCGCAAGTTCCGCACGCAAAGGACAGCACTTAATGTGCTGTCCGTCTTGCGCAGGACTGTCCGCAGCGGAGAGCAAAGCATCGGGCCGCGCCCCCGAGTAAACCTTACGAGAAGTCAGCAACCTGAGCAGTCAGCGCCGCCAGGATCTCCTTGAGCTCAGCTGCACGGTCCCTCTTCTTCTGGACCACCGCGGGCGCGGCCTTAGCCACAAAGCCCTCGTTGGCGAGCGTCTTCTCGCAGCCGGCGAGCTCCTTCTGGGCCGCGGCAATCTCCTTCTCCAGGCGCGCCTTCTCAGCCGAAAGGTCAACCTTGCCCTCGAGAACCACAAAGACCTCGACGCCGCTGTCGACCACGGCGATGCTCGCCGCCGGCTTCTCAACGTCAGTGCCCATAACCAGCGAAGCCGTGTTGGCCAGCGGCTCAATCGTGGAGCGCAGGCTCTCGAGCTTCTCGATGTCCTCGGCACCGGCGCGCACGACCACGTCGAGCTCGGCCTTAGGGCTCAAGCGATAACGCGAACGGGTGGCACGGGCGGCGGAAACGACGGCACGGCACAGCTCAAACGCGCGCTCGGCGGGCTCGTCGACGTACTTGGCGTAGTCGGCGGGCTCGGGCCACTTGGCGATCATGAGCGCCTCGGCGCGGTTCACGTTGCCCTCGGCGTCCAGGTCGAGCACGCTCGCCGGCATGTTGTCCCAGATCTCCTCGGTAACAAACGGCATAAGCGGGTGCATCAGGCGAATGGAGGTGTCGAGCACAAAGATCAGGTTGCGCTGCGCCTGCAGACGGCCCTCGCCCTTCAGACGGGCCTTGGTGACCTCGACGTACCAGTCGCAGACCTCGTTCCAGAAGAACTGCTGCACGCCGCGGGCCATGTCGCCAAAGGTGTAGTTCTCAATACCCTCGGTGACCATCTTCACGGCCTTGGCCAGGCGGCTGAACATCCAAGCGTCGGCCGGCGTCTCCACGACAGGCTCGCCGGGCGTGTAGCCCTCCATGTTCATGAGCAGGAAGCGGCTGGCGTTCCAGATCTTGGTCACAAAGCTCTTGGCCTGGTCGGTACGCGGGCTGTCGATGAGCTTCTTGGTCTTCTTGTCGATGTTCGCGTCAAACTTGACGTCCTGGTTGTTGGTGCACAGCGTGAGCAAGTTGAAGCGCATGGCGTCGGCGCCGTACATGCCAATGAGGTCCATGGGATCGACACCGTTGCCCTTGGACTTGGACATGCGGCTGCCGTCCTTGGCCAAGATCGTCGGGTATATGACGACGTCCTTAAATGGCACCTCGTCCAAGAAATACAGCGAACTCATGACCATACGGGCGACCCACAGCGCGATGATGTCGCGTGCGGTGACGAGCGCCGTCGTGGGGTGATGGCCCTCGAGCAGCTCCGGCTTTTGCGGCCAGCCCTGCGTGGCGAAGGTCCACAGCTGCGAGCTGAACCAGGTGTCCAGCACGTTCTCGTCCTGATGCACGTGATGGCCGCCGCACTTGGGACACACATCGGTGTCCTCGGTGAGGGCGTCCTCCCAGCCGCAGTCCTCGCAGTAGAACACGGGGATGCGATGGCCCCACCACAGCTGGCGCGAGATGCACCAGTCCTTGAGGTTCTCCATCCAGGTGGTGTAGGTCTGCGTCCAGCGCGCGGGGTGGAAGGTGACCTTGCCGGAGTTGACGGCGTCGAGCGCCGGTCCCTTGAGCTTGTCGACGGCCACAAACCACTGCTCGGACAGCCACGGCTCCAGCGCGGAGTCGCAACGGTAGCAGTGCATGACGGAGTGGTCGAGGTCCTCGACGTGATCGAGCAGGCCGTGCTCGTCGAACCACTTGATGACGGCCTCGCGGCACTCGTCGCGGTTCATGCCGGTGAACTCACCGTAGCCCTCGACGACCACCGCGTGCTCATCAAAGATATTGATCTGCGGCAGGTCGTGGGCCTGACCCATGGCGTAGTCGTTAGGGTCATGGGCCGGGGTGACCTTGACAAAGCCGGAGCCAAAGTTGGCGTCGACATGCCAATCCTCAAAGATGGGGATCTCGCGGTCGACGATGGGGAGCTTGACGGTCTTACCCACAAAGGCGGCCTTCTCGGGGTCCTTCGGGGAGACGGCAACGCCCGTGTCACCGAGCATGGTCTCGGGACGCGTGGTGGCGACGACGATGTAGTCCTGACCGTTGACCGGCTCGGTCAGCGGGTAGCGCAGGTGCCACAGGTGGCCCTTCTCGTCCTTGTACTCGGCCTCGTCGTCCGAGATAGCGGTAGTGCAATTGGGGCACCAGTTGACGATGCGCTTGCCGCGATAGATCAGGCCGTCGTGGTACCAATCGCAGAAGACCTTACGCACGGCCTGGGCATAGTCCTCGTCCATGGTGAAGCGCTCGTTGTCGAAGTCAACGGAGCAGCCCATGCGCTTGATCTGCTCGACGATGATGCCGCCGTACTCGTGGGTCCAATCCCAGCAGGCGTCGACAAACTTGTCGCGACCAATCTCCAGGCGGCTGATGCCCTCGCTCTTGAGCTTCTTGTCGACCTTGGTCTGCGTGGCGATACCGGCGTGATCGGTGCCCAACACCCAGCGCGTGGACTTGCCGCGCATGCGGGCCATACGGATGATGGCGTCCTGGATGGAGTCGTCGGTGGCATGACCCATGTGGAGCTTGCCGGTCACGTTGGGAGGCGGAATGGTGACGGTGCAGTCGCCCACGCCCTCACGGCGCTTGTAGTAGCCGCCGTCAAGCCACTTCTGCAGGATCGCCGGCTCGTTAGTCGACGGATCGTAGTTCTTGGGCATTTCTTCCATATATCTCTCCCTGTCCCACCGGCGTGTCCGCCTGCTTGGTTTTCGCTCGGTCAGGTCCTGGCTCGCACGAAGAGCACATTTAGTGCTCTTCGGCTCGTGCGGAATCTACGAAAACCAAGCAGGCGGACACGCCTTAGGTATCGATTACTTCAGTCTGAAGATACTAGCTAAACAATCTCACAGAATAGCACAGGCATACCTACCAAAAAGGGACAGGTTTATTTTGGCAGGTTTTATCAGGCAGAATGACGTTTGCCCATATAAAACCGACCAAAATAAACCTGTCCCTAAAAGGCAGGTCCCGCAGTGGTTGCCGCGGGACCTAAACGGGCGCTATTTACCCATAGATGCGCTGGGGCTGTTCTTCGCCCTTTACGGAGGCTTCGGTCACGATGACCTTGGCGACGCCTTCCTCGCTGGGGAGGTCGAACATCGTCTGCTGCAGCACGTCCTCGCAGATGGAGCGCAGGCCGCGGGCGCCGGTCTTGCGGGCGAGTGCCATGCGGGCGATCTCGTGCAGCGCCGCGTCCTCAAACTCAAGCTCAACGTCCTCGAGCTGGAACATCTTGCGGTACTGACGCACCACGGCGTTCTTGGGCTCGGTCAGAATCGACACCAGGTCGTCCTCGTCGAGCGCCTGCGTCTGGGTGACAACGGGCGTACGGCCCACGAACTCGGGGATCATGCCAAAGGCGTTGAGGTCCTGCGGGAGCACCTGACGCAGCAGGTCGTTCTCGTCGACCGAGGTGGGGCCGGCGATCTCGGAGTTAAAGCCCACGCCCTTGTTGCCCACGCGGTCGGCGATGATCTTGTCCAGACCCACAAAGGCACCGCCGCAGATAAACAGGATGTTAGTCGTGTCGATCTGCAGCAGCTCCTGCTGGGGATGCTTGCGGCCACCGGTAGGCGGAACGCTGGCCACCGTGCCCTCAAGAATCTTAAGCAGCGCCTGCTGCACACCCTCGCCCGAGACATCGCGGGTAATGGAGAGGTTCTCGGCCTTGCGGGCAATCTTGTCAATCTCGTCCACGTAGATAATGCCCACCTGAGCGCGCTCAATGTCGCCATCAGCGGCGTTGATGAGCTTGAGCAGGATGTTCTCCACATCCTCGCCCACGTAACCGGCCTCGGTAAGCGCGGTGGCGTCGGCGATGGCAAACGGCACCTCGAGAATGCGGGCGAGCGTCTGGGCGAGCAGGGTCTTACCGGTACCGGTGGGACCGAGCAGCAAAATATTGGACTTGGCGAGCTCCACCTCGTCCATATCGGTGTCGAACTGCGAGCCCATGCTGTCGTCAAAAGCGGACACCGCGGCGCCGCCCTCGATCACGCGGCGATAGTGGTTGTACACGGCCACCGACATGGCGCGCTTGGCGTCCTCCTGCCCCATGACATAGGCCGAAAGCTCGTCATAGATCTCGTGCGGCGTCGGCACGTGCGTGATGACCTGGCGGTCGTCCTCGAGCTCAAAGCCTTCGGCCTCGGGGTCCACGGCGGGCTGGGATGCAGCCTGGCCGTGGTCGTTGAGGAAGCCCGGCAGCTTGCCGTTGCGGGCAGCGTCCATAAAGTCCGAAGCCAGCGACTCCTCAAGGATCTCGGAACAGGCGGCGACGCACTCGTCACAGATAAAGATGTTGGTCGGGCCCTTTACGAGGCGACGGACCTGGCCCTGCTCTTTTCCGCAAAAGGAGCAGCGGATGGGGTTGCCGTTCTCGTCAAAGTTGTCCTGCATGTTACCTGCCATCCTAGGCATCCTTCGCGGCGAGATCTCGCGAGGTGACGATACGGTCAATCAGGCCGTAGTCGAGGGCCTCGGCGGCGGTCAGGTAGTTGTCGCGCTCGGTATCGGCCTGGACCTTCTCGATGGGCTGGCCCGAGGCATCGGACAAGATCTGGTTGAGCTCGCGGCGGGTCTTCTTGATCTCCTCGGCCACAATCTCAATCTCGGTCTGCTGACCCTGGGCACCGCCGCTGGGCTGGTGAATCATGACTTTGGAGTGCGGCAGGCAGAAGCGCTTGCCCTTAGCGCCGGCCGAAAGCAGCACGGCGGCCATGGACGCGGCCATACCGACGCAGATGGTGGAGACCTGCGGCTTGATGAAGTTCATGGTGTCAAGAATCGCCAGGCCGGAGTAAACCTCGCCACCGGGCGAATTGATGTAGAGCGAGATATCCTTCTCGGCATCCTGGCTCTCAAGATGCAGCAGCTGGGCAACGACCAGGTTGGCGCTGACGGAGTTGATCTCCTCGCCCAAGAAGATGATGCGGTCGTTGAGCAGGCGCGAATAGATATCGTAGCTGCGCTCGCCGCGCGGCGTCTGCTCGATAACGTATGGCACGAGGGCGGAATCGAACTTAGCGATCATACGCATCTCCATTTCTCTCTTGCGGACCAAATTGGTTCTAGATAAACGTACGGTGCCCGCATGCTATGCATTGGCTGGCACCGTACGAAGCAACCGGATAACCGGCTATTAACTTTACCCCATCACGGGCACATACATGCGCTCGCGGGCAAGGTGGCGAGAATTACTCGGCGTCCTTGGCGGTCTCGTCGACCTCGGTCACCTTGGCGTTCTCGACCAGGTGGTCGACGGCCTTGGAGCGACGGATGGACTCGCGGACGGCAGGCATGCGGCCATCGGCGATGAACTCGGCCTTGGAAGCCTCGACGTCCTTGACGCCGGCCTTCTCGAACTCGGCGTTGATGTCGTCCTCGGTGACCTCAATCTTGAGCTCACGCGCGAGGGCGTCCAGAGCCAGGGACTCACGGGCAACGTCGTTGGCCTGCTTATGCAGGTCGCCGATGAACTGCTCCATGGTCAGACCGGAAGCGGGCAGCCAGGTGTCGAGCGTCATGCCGCGGGCAGCGAGGTTGGACAGGAAGTTCTGGCCAAGCTCCTCAAAGACGGACTGCTCGTAGTCGGCGTCCATCTCGTCGAGCTGCAGACGCTCGGCGAGAGCGGAGACGCAACGGTTCTCCTTCTCGGCCGGGAGGCGGGAAGCCTTGTCCTGCTCAATCTCAATCTTGATGGCGTCGCGCATGGCGTCGATGCTGTCGAAGCCAAAGTCGGACTTGACGAGCTCGTCGGTGAGCTCGGGGGTGTTGCGGACCTTGATGCCCTTGACGGTGACCTCGACGGTGTGGGTCTCGGCCTCCTCGCCCTCCTCGGCCTCGTCGGTCCAGGTGACGGACTTGACGTCGTCAACGTTGGCGCCGATCAGAGCCTCGTTGAACTCGGCGGGGTTGCTGTCGCTACCGGCGATGAGCATACGGCCCTCGGCGGCAAAGTTGTCGGCGTTCTCGACGGCCTTGAGGTCGACGGTAACGTAGTCCTCGGACTCGACAGCGCGGCCCTCGACATCCTCGAAGGTGGCACGGTAGTTGAGGAGCATCTCGACCTGGTTGTTGATCTCGGACTCGGTGACCTCCGCAGGGGGCATCTCGATCTCGACAGCGTCGAAGGAGGAGAGCTCAGCGGCGGGACGCAGGGAGAACTCGACGGTGTAGGTGTAGTCCTCGTGATCCTTAGCGAGGTCGAGCTCCTTGTAGTCACCGTTCTTGGTGGGGACGATGTCCAGCTCGTTGAGGACGGCGGGCTCGTTGGCGGCGATCAGGTCGTTGGTGGCCTGAGCGAGGGTAGCCTCGGCGCCAAGAGCAGAGTCGATAACCGGACGGGGAGCCTTACCGGCGCGGAAGCCCGGGAAGCGGTACTTCTTGGCGGTCTCCTTGTAGGCCTTCTTGATCGCGGCGTCGACGTCGGCGGCCGGGATGGTGACCGTAGCGGTGAGCTTGGCGTCCTTGACGTCAGAAGCGGTGATGTTCAACACGTTCCTCCTCATACTGCCCAGCTTATCTGAGGTGCTGGTACCTTTATGCAACAAGCGTCGCGAGGGCATAAGCCGACGCGGGTGCGTTGGTGCGGGCGAAAGGACTCGAACCTTCACGGGAATCCCACCAGAACCTAAATCTGGCGCGTCTACCAATTCCGCCACGCCCGCATGAGCGCACAGATTAGGAATGATAGCAGATACGAGCGGCAAGCGCACGCACACCTTTAACAGGCTCACGACCTCACCACGAGTGCGAAAGGCGGGGCGAGTTGCCCCGCCCCGCCCATTACGACTTGTTCGCCGACCCGCTACTCCCCCAGCAGGGCCTTCTCGGGCGTGATCGGCAGCGAGCGCACCTGGTGGCCGGTGGCGTGTGCCACGGCCGATGCAACAGCGGCGAGCGGCGTGTTGATGACGACCTCGCCGATCGACTTGGCACCAAAAGGACCCGTCGGCTCGTAGCTCGGCTCAAAGGCCACGCGAATGCTGCCGATATCCAGGCGCGTGGGCAGCTTGTAGCTCATAAAGTTGCCGGTGCGCAGACGACCGCGGTCGTCGTGCTCCACGATCTCGTAGAGCGCGTGGCCGATACCCTGGGCAATGCCGCCCTCGGCCTGAACGCGCGCGAGCGCCTCGTTGATCACGGTGCCGCAGTCGACGGCCGCCGCATAGTCCACCACAGTCACCTTGCCGGTGGCCTTGTCGACCTCGACCTCGGCAATGCCGGCCATAAACGGCGGAGGCGAAACGGGCAGGCAGGCAGAAGCGTGCGAGGTGAGCGCGTCGCCGCCCGCGATGTTCTTGACGCACAGGTTGGCAAAGTCGCGCAGCGTGAGGTAGCGGCCGCGCTCACGAGCGGCACGCTCGTCGGACAGGCGCACGTACTGGCCGTCGAAGACCACGTCGGCGGCGTCAACGTCCCACATCTGAGCGGCCTTGGCGCAAATCTTCTCGCGCAGCTCGGTCGCGGCGTTCTTGGCGGCAAGGCCCGTCACGTAGGTACCGGAGCTCGCGTACGAACCGGCGTCGAACGGCGACACGTCGGTGTCCACGCCGCGCACCACAATGAGCGAGCTTTCAACGCCCAACTCCTCGGCGGCAATCTGCGCCAGAATCGTGTCGACACCCATGCCGTTATCGGTGGCGCCGGTGCCGATGGTAATGAAGCCGTCCTCTTCCAGGCGCATATCGATGCCGGCGATGTCGACATTGGAAATGCCCGAGCCCTGCATGGTGAGCGCACAGCCCAGAGCACGCACGCGGTCGCCCAGGTCGACGGCCAGCGGCTTGTCGCGCCAACCGATCATGTCCATCGCGCGCAGCAGGCAGCGGTCGAGTGCGCAGGCGTTGAGCTTTTCGTTGTAGTACTGCGGCATGATCTCGCCCTCGCGCACGATGTTCTTAAGGCGCAGGTCGGCGGGGTCCATGTGCAGCATGTCGGCGAGCTCGTTAACGGCGCTCTCCACGGCAAACTGGCCCTGGGTGGCACCGTAGCCGCGATACGCGCCGCCGCGGTTGGTATTGGTGTAGACAGCGTCCCAGCTAAAGCGGCTCGCCTTTACATGGTTGTAAATCGGCAGGCTCTTGTGGCCCGAAAGGCCGATCGTCGTGGTGGCGTGCTCGCCGTACGCGCCGGCGTTGGAAAGCGTATGCAGGTCGATGGCCGTGATGGTGCCGTCGTTCATGGCGCCCAGCTTAACGGTCATCTGCATCTGGTGGCGCGAGTTGCCCGCAGTGATGGTCTCCTCGCGGGTGTAGCAGCAATAGCTCGGACGGCCGGTCTGCTGGGTGACGAACGCCACGAAGATCTCGCAGCAGCCCGTCTGCTTGGAGCCAAAGCCGCCGCCGATGCGCGGCTTAATGACCTGCACCTGCGACTGCGGAATGTCGAGCGACTGCGCGACCATGCGGCGCACGTGGAAGGGCACCTGCGTGGAGGTGGTCACCGAGATGCGCCCGAACGCGTCGGTCGTCGCAAAGGCGCGGAAGGTCTCCATGGGCGCGGTCTGCGTGGCCTGGCTGGTGTAGGTACGGGTAAAGACGACGTCGCTCTGGGCGAACGCCTCGTCCAAGTCGCCAAAGTCGCTCGAGCCGCTGCACACCAGGTTGCGCGGAACATCGCCGCCCTGCGGGAACATAAAGGTCACGTCGCCCTCGGGGTGGACCACGATGTCGTTATCGAGTGCCTGGGTAAAGTCGAGCAGGGGCTCGAGCACCTCGTAGTCGACCTTGATGAGCTTGAGCGCCTTATCGGCGGCCTCCTCGGTCTCGGCGGCGACGATCGCCACCTCTTCGTTTTGGTAACGGACGAGGTTCTCGAGAATCAGACGGTCGTAGGGACTCGGCTGCGGATAGCTCTGGCCGGCAATGGTAAAACGGCGCTTGGGAACGTCCTCGTAGGTGTAGACGCCCACGACACCGGGCACCTTCAGGGCGCGCGACGTATCGATAGAGCGAATCTTGGCGCGGGCGTACGGGCTGCGCTTGAGTTTGACGATGAGCGCACCGGCGGGCACCATATCGCCCGTGTAGACGGGACGGCCCTCGAGCAGGGCCTTCGAGTCCTTCTTGGGCTGCTTGTGAGTGATCTGCTTGTAGGTGACGCCGTCGCAGCTGGTGTCATTGACCGGCAGCTCGGGCAACTCAAAGCCCACCTGTACGCCAGATTCGTTGAGGAAGCGGACGATGGCGCGCAGCTGGCTCTCGTAGCCGCTGCAGCGGCAGAGGTTGCCGGCAAGCTGGCGCGAGAGCTCCTCGCGCGTGGCGACGAGGCTCGGGTCTTCCTTGGCGGCACGAGCGAGCGCCAACACGTTCATGATGAGGCCGGGAGCGCAAAAACCGCACTGCTCGGCACCTTCGACAGCCATGGCGCGAGCGAGCGCCTCGGACTCGGCCTTGAGACCCTCGAGCGTGGTGACGGAGCGGCCCTCGACGCGCGCGGCGGGAACCGAGCAGCTCAGCACCGGGTCGCCGTCGAGCCACACCGTGCACAGGCCGCAGTTGGTGGTTTCGCAGGCGCAGCGCACCGACGCGCAACCCTGCTCGCGCAGCAGCGCAAAGAGCATGGTGTCGGGGGCAATCTGAACCTTGACCTTGCGGCCGTTGAGCGTAAAGGAAAGATCGATGAGTTTGGCAGCCATTAGCGCACCTCGCTAGAATCGACGCCGGGCACGCGGCGGCAGGAATACTCGTCCGTGGCGAACTTGGGGATCTGCACGCCCTCGAGCTCGCGGGCAAGCGCGGCCGAAAGCTCGATGCCGGCGGCGCGGCGCACGGCCTGCACGGCAAGCGGCGCCGAGATGCGACGGCGGTACTCGGCTGAGCCCCACAGGTTGGTGCCGTAGCTCAGCGCGCGCACGGACGCGGCAAGGGCACGCAGCTCGTCCTCGGAAGGCTGCTCGTTCACCAGGCCGCATGCCTCGCCCTGCAGCAGGGTCGCGCGCAGCGGACGGGCACCCACGGTGACATGCCAGCTGTTGTCCCACCAGGCGGCGGTAACGTTTAGGGAGGGGAAGTCGGTCGCGGCCTTGCGTACGGCCTCGTAGCTCGCGCGGTAGTCGTGCTTAACGACCACGACGTGCTCGATCACGTCGCGCACATAGCCCATGTTCACAAACTCGGCAAGCGGCACGCGGCCGGCACCCGTCAGCTCAACATAGGAATCGAGCGCGAGGAAGGCGGAGAGAACATCCGAGAAGCCAAAGCGGCCGTAGATGCTGCCACCCACCGTGGCGGTATTGCGCAGCTGCACGCCCACAATGTCGTGGACGGCAAACTCAAATACGTTGTTGACGAGCGCGTTGAGTTCGGCATGGCGCTCGAGTTGGCGCAGGGCACACATGGCACCGATGCGAAACTCGGTCTCGGTCTCCTCGATCTGATCGAGTCCGCAGGCCGAAAGGTCAATCGCCGTCGCCACGCGACGCGATCCCAGGCGCATCCAGATGCCGCCGCCCACAATCTTGTTGTTGCGGTTCTTCTGCAAGAGCTCATAGGCTTCGGCCGCGTTTCCAACACGGACGTAGGTACCGAACTTGAGCACGTTCTCCCCCATCTCTTCACTTGTCCAGCACCTTTAAGTGTACCAAACGAGGGGCCGCACACCGTTTTAGGACAAAATCCACCCACCCATCCATAACTTGCGGTGATATACGGACTGATTAGCCGTTCCGGGGCGCTAAACAGTCCGTATTTCACCGCAAGTTATGAAGAGTCCTCCAGGATAGAAAAGGCTCCCAGCCAAGATGACTGGGAGCCTTATCACATGCTATGTCGAGCGAAGATTTAGCAGACGCCCTGGGCGAGCATGGCGTCGGCGACCTTCAAGAAGCCGGCGATGTTGGCGCCCATGACAAAGTTGCCCTCCTGGCCATACTCCTTGGCGGTGTCGTCCACGTTGTGGAACATGCCGCGCATGAGCTGCTCGAGCTTGCCGTCGACCTCCTCGAAGGTCCAGGACAGGTGCTCGGCGTTCTGGCTCATCTCCAGGCCGGACACGAGCACACCGCCGGCGTTGGCAGCCTTACCGGGCATAAAGGCGACGCCGTTCTCCTGGAAGTAGGTCGTGGCCTCGATGGTCGTGGGCATGTTCGCGCCCTCGCCGACCACCTTGCAGCCGTTGGCGACGAGAGCCTGGGCGTCCTCGAGCAGCAGCGTGTTCTCGCGAGCGCAGGGCAGCGCGATGTCGCAGGGCAGCTGCCACACGCCACGGCCGTCGCCCTCGTGCCACGTGGCATTGGGCTTCTCGTCGACGTACATAGCGAGCGTAACGCCCTTGTCGTGGCCGGAGCGCTTCTTGTTGTAGACATGCTCGAGCACGGTGTAGTCGATGCCGTCGGGATCCTCGACCCAGCCATGGGTGTCGGAGCAGGCGAGCACCTTGCCGCCGAGCTGGGCGACCTTCTGGACCGCGTAGATGGCGACGTTACCGGAGCCGTGAACGACGACGTTCTTGCCCTCGAAGGAGTCGCCGCGGCTCTTGAGGTACTCGTCCACAAAGTAGACCAGACCGTAGCCGGTAGCCTCGGTACGGGCGAGCGAGCCGCCAAAGGAGAGGCCCTTGCCGGTGAGAACGCCAGTCCACTCGTTGGTCAGGCGCTTGTACTGACCGAACATGTAGGCAACCTCGCGGCCGCCAACGCCCAGGTCGCCGGCGGGAACGTCGGTGTTGGGGCCGATGTGGCGATAGAGCTCGGTCATGAAGGACTGGCAGAAGTGCATGATCTCGTTGTTGGACTTGCCCTTGGGGTCAAAGTCGGAACCGCCCTTGCCGCCGCCCATGGGAAGGGTGGTCAGGCTGTTCTTGAGGATCTGCTCCAGGCCCAGGAACTTGAGCATGCCCAGGGTGACCGTCGGGTTAAAGCGCAGGCCGCCCTTATAGGGTCCAATGGCAGAGTTGAACTCGACGCGGTAACCGCGGTTGACCTGAACCTTGCCCTGGTCGTCGACCCAGGGAACACGGAACATGACGATGCGCTCGGGCTCGACGAGGCGCTCCAGCAGGGCGGCCTCCTCGTACTCGGGGTGGGCGTCGAGCGCCGGCTGGATGGTGCCGAGGATCTCGGTCGCGGCCTGGATGAACTCAGGTTGCTCGGGATAGCGGGCCTTGAGCTCGTCGAGAACTTTCTGCGTGTAGCTCATGCTTCCTCCAATTGATGGAAAAGAAAAGTATCGTTCGAGGCGCCCCATGCGCCGCGAGCTTTATCGAGTATGGATAATATCGCACTGTTGCAGCAAAGTTTCGCATAAGCCGACGAGCAGATGTTTCGTTTTGATTACGATGCAGGTAGAAGCGTTTTTGAGCACCTGACGAACAACTCGCGTGTTTCGAAGCTGTTTCGTCCACATGTTCCAAACCACCACATTGGGGACAGGCACCTTTGTGGTGGTGTTGGCGGTTAGAGGACGAGCTGATGGTAGTCGGCGGGGGTTACGCGGCCTTCGGTGGCAGCGCGGAAGGCGGCGAGCGCATCGCCCGAGAACGGCATGGCCCAGCACAGACCGCAACCTGCGGTAATGGAGCCGGGCAAAGGCATAATGCGCCCGGGCACGCCGGCATCCAGGCACAGCTGCTCGCATTCCATCACATCGAAGGTGCTGTCAAACGACACGATAATCTTGCGCTCGTGGTCGAGGACATCACCGGACGGGCCTTCGCGGTGTGCCTCACGATACGCCGCGGCGGCCGCTTCCTCTTCCGCAGTATGTCCACAGCCACCGCAGCCGCAGGTACAGGGCTCGGACCCGTCGCAAGTGCAAGGCTCTCCCGTGTCGGGGCAAATATCGTGAGACATGGCAACTCCAATCGTCTAGGCGAGTAACTCTGCCGCCGCAAACTCCTCGGGCGTATTGACGTTTTCAAAGCAGAGCGTCGAGCCTGCGACCTTAACGATCTGCGGCTCATCCATATAACCAGCCTGAACGCGATTAATCAGGCAGCGAATGCGCTGACGGTCGCAGACGAGCAGCTCTTGGGCGACCGGCGCACACGCGTCACGGCGCCAGACGGCACAAAGCGGCTCAATCCCCCGCTCCTCGCGCGGCACGCACACGTCGAGCGCCTCGGCCTCAACACGATCGGCAAGCGCGCCGATGAGTTCCGGCGAGACAAACGGCATATCGCAGGCGACGATCGCCACGAGCGGCAATCGGGCCGCGGCCAACGAACTCGCGATGCCGCGCATGGCACCCGCCGGCCCTTCAAGGTCCGCCACCACACGCGGCACCAGGCCGCCAAACGCGCGCTCCTCAAGGTAGGCCAGCTCGCTGGGACGCGACGTCGTCACGACCAACTCGCCGGCAACTTGCGCCAGCCGGCCCAGCACGCGCTCGATGAGCGGCTCGCCGCAAAACGACATGCGGGCCTTATCGCAGCCCATGCGCGAGGACAGCCCGCCCGCTTGGACGACACAAGAAAGATCGGCACGTCTTACGGTAGTCATACGGCAAAACACCCCCATCGGCATGCTCGAAACCCGGTGCGCAAAGCTAAATACTGCCGCCGAAATAGCGGCGCTACGAAAAGCTCGTGCAAAAACAAAACAGCGCCTTTGCGGCACGCAGCAAGACCGCGAGCACAAAAGCGCTGGTAACGTATGGCGGGAACGTATGTGAATCGAACACATCCAAGACGTTTTGCACGCCTCGCAACGGTTTTGAGGACCGCGGAGCCCACCGGAGCCCATCCGTTCCCAAGTGCGGCGGTATTTTACCAAACCGAGCAGCCAATCTAGCGCAGGGAGCGCAGGCCGCCGGCCTCCTTGTCGAGCACCGTAAAGCGCACGGCATCCAGGTGCTCCAAGATGCTGATGGCGCGTTTGCGCGACACGCCCAGGGCCTCGCGCAGCACGCTCGTGGTGGCAGCGCCGCCGGCGGCCTCAATGGCGGCGGCGACGAGTTCGCGCACATGGGCCTCGGCGGCAGCGGACAGGGCAACGTTGCGCTCGACCTTCACGATCGAGCGGTTGAGCGAAAGCTCGCGCAGGGCACGCGTCATGGTGTCGCGATCGAGCTGCAGCTGCTCGCCCACCTCGGGCAACGTCGGTGCATCCAGGCCGGCCTCGTCAAGCAGCGCGACGATCCGCTCGCAAGCCTCTCGCACCACGCGTGCCGCCGCGGCGGCCGAATGTGGATCGAATACCTCGGCGCCCTCGGCGGCGCACACGCCACGCGAGCAGCCCTCGGCAATCAGAGCCGCGGCAACGTCTTCATCAGCGGCAGGCCACGCAGCATGGGCAACGGCGCCGGGCGTAAAGCCTGTCTCCTTGGGAGCCGCCGCGTGCATGGCTGACAGGGTCGCCGCCAGTGCATCCATCGCGGCGTCGAGCACCACGGCGTCCGCCAAGAGGTCTGCATCACCTACGGCAAGCTTGCGAACGGAGCCCTGCGCCACCAACCCGCGCAGTGCGGCATCGACCTCGCCGACACCAAGATCTAAAGCCTCGGCAACATCAATCGCCGTAACCGGCAGCGTCTGCAGCGCCAACCAAGCGCCCACACCGCCCGCGATATCGCCGGACTCGAGCGCTGCAAGCAGCGTGCGCTCCTCCGCCGAAAGCTCTCGCGTGCGACGGCAGCGCGAAAGCAGTACACGCCCGCCGCCAATGAGCATAACGGGCGAATACGACAGCACCACGGCATGGTCTCCGGCTCGCAGCGGCAGCGGCTCCTCCAAGCGCACCTGCACGGTACGGGTCTCGCCCACCGCCATGGGGGCCTCGCCCTCCAAAAGCATGATGTGGCCGACGACCTCGGCCGTGCCGGCCATCACATGCACACGCGCGCCCGACTCGAGCACGCGCGGCTTGGCGCCCTCGCGGCCCAGGTAGGTGAACGTCATCATAAAGCGCAACGTCTGACCAAAGCGATCCGCCACGCCCAGCATCTCGCCGCGGTCAAGTGCCGCGACACCGTCACCAACTAGGTTGAGCGCCACACGCTGACCAGGCAGCGCGCGCGGCGTATCGCCATGCACCTGAATCCCGCGCACGCGACAGACCGTACGCGACGGCAAAGCCATCAGCTCGTCGCCCACCGCAACCGGCGCATCGTGCAGCGTTCCCGTTACGACAGTGCCGACGCCCTTAATCGTAAAGCAGCGGTCAATCGGCAGACGCGGTGCGGCATCGGTGAGCTCGGCACGGGCACGGCAGGAATCCCAGCAGGCACTTACCTGCTCGTCGAGCACCGCAAGCAGCCCGTCGATCCCCTCGCCCGTCTTAGACGACACGGGCACGATCGGCGCGTCCGCAAACACGGTACCCGACAAAAAGTCATCGGCGTCGAGCTCGGCAAGTTCGGCCATCTCGTCGTCCGCAAGGTCGCACATGGTCAGCGCCACCACCATATGCGTGACGCCCAACAGCTCCAACACGTGCACGTGCTCACGCGTCTGCGGCATTACGCCCTCCACGGCCGAAACCACCAGCACGGCCACGTCGATACCCGTGGCGCCCTGCACCATGGCGCGCAAGTAATGCGCGTGGCCCGGCACGTCGACCAGGCCCACGATCTTGCCACTCGGCAGCGCCAGCTCGCCAAAGCCCAGCTCCACGGTCATACCGCGACGGCGCTCAACCTCCAGGCGGTCGGGGTTTTTACCCGTCAGCGCCTCGATGAGCGCCGACTTACCGTGGTCAACATGTCCCGCCGTACCTACGATAACGGGACACTCCACCAGTGCTTGAACCTCACTCATCGAGCAATCGCCTTCTCAACGCACGCGACGAGCGTCGATGCCGCCGTCTCGATATCGCGGTCGCCCACGAGCGTGCGCACATCAAACAGAATGCGGTCGTGCGAGGTGCGCGTGACGACCGGCGTATCGAAGTCTTGGACGAGCGAGCGCTTGAGCGCATCGACGGACAGGCGCCCGTCGACCGGGCAGACGGCCACGCACATCGTAGGCAGCTCCACGGTAGGCAGCGAGCCGCCACCGGGGGTCGACGATTCCTCGACGATCTCCACCTGAACGGCGCACGGGCAACCGACCTTATCGAGCCCGGCAACCATACGATCGCGAAGCTTGCGGGCACGTCGTTCCAAATGGGCCTGCGGCAGCGTAAGCATACTGAGCACCGGAATATCACGGTGGGCAACATCGGCGCCGTCCATGTAGATACGCAACGTGGCCTCGAGCGCAGTAAGTGCCAACTTACCCGGGCGCAGGGCGCGCATAAGCGGATGCGACCCACAGGCCTGGACCAGATCGCGACGGCCCATGATAATGCCCGCCTGTGCGGCACCGAGCAGTTTATCGCCCGAGCACGACACCAGATCGAGCCCTGCCGAAACCGAAGCCGGCGTGGTTTCTTCGCCGCCGCGAACCAAGATGTCATCGGGCAGCAGCGCGCCCGAACCCTGGTCCTCGTAGAACAGCAGGCCATGCTTGTGAGCAAGCGCCGCAAGCTCCCGAGAACCCACCTCCTCGTGGAAACCCACGATGCGATAGTTAGAAGGATGGACCTTAAGGATCATGGCCGTATCGGGCGTGATGGCGCGCTCGTAGTCCGACAGGTGCGTGCGGTTGGTGGCGCCGACCTCGACGAGTTTGGCGCCCGAAGCCGCCATGACGTCGGGAATACGGAAGCTGCCACCGATCTCGACGAGCTCGCCACGGCTCACGATGACCTCTTTGCCCGCGGCATGGGTGGCAAGCACCAGCAGCACCGCGGCGGCATTGTTGTTGACGACCAGCGCGTCCTCGGCACCGGTGAGCGAGCGGATCAGTTGCGCGGCGTGCTCCTTGCGCGACCCGCGCGAACAGGTGTCGACGCTGTACTCGAGCGTGCTATACCCGCGCGCAACCTCGGCCACGGCCTTTGCCGCCGACTCCGCAAGCGGGGCACGGCCCAGATTGGTATGGATGACCACACCCGTGGCGTTGACGGCGGGGCGCAGGCTCGGCAGCGCGGAGCGATGCGCACGCCACTCGATGGCCGAGGCCAGGTCGCGCTTAGAGCGCGGGGCGGCACCGGCGCGAATGGCGGCGCGCTCCTCGTCGAGCTCGGCCGTCACGGCAGCATGGACCACCGCGTCGCAGGTCTCCCCCGCCGCCTTCACCACCGGCCACTCGGCAAGCAGCTCGTTGACGGAAGGAATGGCGCGCAGGCGGGCGCGCACCTCATCGGACATGTTCTGGCTATCGCTCATGTGCGGCCTTTCAAAAGAAACGTGGATCAGTCGAATACATCAGCTGAGTCAATTACTCGTCATTATCCCCGCGCGCCGCGATCTTTTCCACGCGAACGGCGTTTTCCTGAGTGAGCGCAGCACCCGTCAACGGGTCCCAACGCAACGGCGTATGGTCGAGCGGGCCCACGCCCAAGGCTTGAGCGCCACCGGCATCGGCGCCAAGCGAACGCCCGCCGGGGGCGGCCGACGTAAAGATGCACGCCGGATGCAGATAAGGCGTCGTCTCCACGCGCACGCGGTCGCGGCCCATATCACTCACGAGTTCGACGATCTCGCCGTCGGCGATGCCCATGTGCGCGGCAGCATCGGCATTCATCTGCACGGCATCCAGGTCCGACCCAGCCTCGGCGGCACCTTGGGCTGCAAGCCTTCGCGAGGTATGCGACTCAAAGGGACGGTTGCCGCTAATGAGGCGAAACATCCCCAGGCCCGGCTCCACCATGGGGGCGATCCAGTTGGGTACACGACCCAGGCCGGCTCGTTCCCATACGTCGCTTGCCAGCGCAATTTTGCCGCCATCCAAGGGAATCGCCGGCTCGCCCGTACGCGACGGCAACGCAACACACGTGTCGGCCCAGCCGCGCTCCTTGAGCTCGTCCAGATCGATCCCAAAAGGCGCCACCTGGGCAGCCGCCAGGTCGTCAGACGTAAACCGGAAGTACTCGCCAGCCCCACACGCCTGCGC
The DNA here is from genome assembly GCF_003468125.1 of Collinsella sp. AM40-7AC. Taxonomy (NCBI): domain Bacteria; kingdom Bacillati; phylum Actinomycetota; class Coriobacteriia; order Coriobacteriales; family Coriobacteriaceae; genus Collinsella; species Collinsella sp. AM40-7AC. Next base: position 169,027 of record NZ_QSGK01000003.1, read on the forward strand.
CAGACCGGCAAAAATCTCCCGACCGGGACGTGCGTCGTCATGCTGCACAGGCAGCACGGCGTTGCGGTAGAACACCCGCGAATCGTTGGCACCCACGACTGTGCCCACACCGCGGTCGGCCTCCAGATACGTCACATCGGGCAGCACGAAGTCAGAAGCGCGCGCTGTCTCGGACCAGCGGATATCAATCGTCACGAGCAAGTCGAGCTGCTGCAAAATACCCAACCACGCTCCGGCGTTGCCATAGCCTGCCCCGGGATTGCTAGCATAGACGATGATCCCACGCAAATCGCCGGCCAGTATCGACTGACCGATGGTCGTGCACAGGCCGCGCACCGGATCGACCAATGGATAGCGCTCGGACCCCAGCTTGGGCCCGCGAGGCACCGGCGGCGTCGCAAAGCGCGCGGGATCGAGGTCGCTCAACACAAGCGGCGTGGGCGGATTGAGCGCGCCGCCTACATGCCCGATGCAGCCCAGCAGCACATCGACCAGGCAGATAGCGCGCGCGGTCTGGGTGCTATTGGCATACGCGATACCGATGCCACCATGAAAGCCCGCATCCACCACAGCGGCAGGCGCGGCGGCAGCGAGATCGCGCGCCGTGGCGACAATCTCTGCGGCCGGCACGTCGCACATCGACTCGGCCCACTCGGGCGTCCAAGCACGGGCCGCCTGCGCCAGCTCGTCAAAGCCTGTGGTATAGCGGGCAACAAACTCGTGATCGTACAGGTCCTCGGCAATCAAGACATGCGCAATGCCCAGCAGCAAGGCCAGGTCGCAGCCCGGGCGCACGCGCAGCCAGCGGTCGGCAAGCGCGGCCGAGCCGCTGCGCCGGGGGTCGACCACGATAATCTTCGCCCCACGGCGACGGGCATCGTTGAGCGCATCAACAGCCCCCATCGTCGACGAATCGACGATGGAACGCCCCAGATACATGATGCAATCGGTATGCGACAGGTCGGTGGCGGGGCTGTAACCCAGGCTGTGCTCCCAGCCGGTGAGACGGCTTACCTCGCAGGCACCGTCGGCACCATACACGTTGGGCGAGCCCAGCGCATGCATAAGGCGATATGCCCAGTAGCGGTCGAACGAGGGCACGCCGAGCGTCATGCCCAGCGCACGGGGGCCACGTTCGTCAACAATCCCCAAAAGACGCTCGGCAATCTGGGCAAACGCTTCGTCCCACGAAATCGCATCGAACCCCGAGCCATCAGCTCGTCGGCGCATGGGGTGCACAATGCGATCGCGCTCGTCAAACGGCATAGACAGGCGATGCCGACCGCGGGCGCACAGGGCACGCGCCGCGCACGGATGCCCCACAACCGGCAGCTCGGCCACCACGCGACCGTCCTCAACGCGTGCCGCAAAGGCGCAATCGGCATAGCATCCCCCGCATGTAGTCACCACGGCGCGACCGTCACGCTTCACAGCAGATGCCATCTCGATTACCCCTTTCATCAGCCAAACACAACAGGCCAAAAGCCCGGCAACGAGTCCCAGGCCAAAAAAGCCTCCCGCACGGCAACGCCCCGCGGGAGGCCCAACGTCAAACAGACGGTACCTTACGCCTCGGACTTCTTGGCGTAGATAAACCAGTAGCCGAGCGCGACCAGAACCGCGCCGCCCACGATGTTGCCCAGCGTGGCGGCGGACAGGTTAAACGCAATGCCCGCAGCGTTGAGCGCATCGGCGCCGGCGACGTCAGCACCATAGCCGCACGCGTGCATCACGGCACCCATGGGCAAAAAGTACATGTTGGCAACGCAGTGCTCAAAACCGCAGGCCACAAAGGCAGCGATCGGCAGCAAAATACCCACGACCTTATCGACCACGGTCTTGCCGGCGGTACCGATCCACACGGCCAGGCACACAAAGATGTTGCACAGGATGCCGCGGAAGAAGATCGTCACCCAGTCGATCGTCACCTTGCCGGCGGCGACGCTCACCATGGAATTGGCAACCGCCTCGCCGTTGAGTTTGTAAATGCCGGCCATGTACACCAAAAAGACGATGAACAGAGCACCGACAAAATTACCGACCCATACGACGACCCAAGCCTTGAGCATCTGAGCCAGGGTGATCTTTTTGCTCTTGAGCGCGCAGACCATAAGAGAATTGCCGGTGAACAGCTCGGCGCCGCACACCAGTACCAGCACCAGGCCCAGGCAAAAGCACAGGCCGCCCACGACGCGCTGGGCACCCCAACCGAGCGTGCTGTCGCTCAAAAACACTGTAAAGAACAGGCCGCCGAAGGCGATAAAAGCGCCGGCGAACATTGCCAACAGAAAGGCCTTAGCGACCGGCAGGTTAGCCTTGGTCACGCCGGCGGTCTCGGTCTTGGCCTCGATCGCGGCGGGCGCCAGGCAATCGGGAGCGGAGTACTCCACCTTGGAATCTGCCATGTCAATCACTTCTTTCCTAATCAGCAGAGACAAGCGCTCCTATTGCTCTTGCCCCAAGCGGACAAAGTGGGAAAAGTCGTTGGCGGCCACGGCGTCGTACACGGCGTCGACGGCGTCAAAGACTTCCGGGGACATGGGGTTGTAGAACTCCGTGTCACCCGGCTGAATCCCGACGAAGACGATATCATCGCACGATTGCTCGATTTCCTCGATCAGAATCGACAAGGGAAGCGAATGCGTGGTGAACATCGACTTGCGGGCCACATCGCGCTTGTCGAGCAAGCGGATGGACCCGACGGGCAGCGCCATGTCGGCGGCATCGACCAAGACCAGGCGAGGCGGACGCTCGCGCTTGACCTCGATGATGTCATCCTCGGGCGTTTGGCCGCCGTCGATGGTGTACCAACCGGCGATGGGTGCGTCCTCCATCTTTTTGGAGAGCACGGGGCCGGCGGCATCGTCGGCACGCAGTACGCTTCCCGCCGTGAGCACGATACCCGCAAACGGGGCTCCGTTCACACGTCCATCCACAACGCGACCCATTACTGCAACCTCCCCGTCAGATACACGCCCGACACATCGCGCACGCGCTCAACCAGATCACGGAACTTCATCAAAAACGCGACCTGCTGGGCATGCAGGCCAAAGTCGTCGTCGAACACCGAGATGCCGGCCTTGGCCGACCCGCGAAAACCGCGCTCGTCGAGCAACGCATCGCAGGCCTCGAGCAGCGACGGCACCGCCGCCTTGTCGAGCTGGCACTCACCAAAGGAGCGGATGGCCTCAAACTTGGTTTTGGCCTCCCCCTCCGGCAGCGCGTCGACGAGCGAATAGAAGACGTTCACCGGCACCGACAGGCGCGGCTCAAAGCAGTCGAGCACGCCGGTGTGGTGGCCCACGGCGAGCGTGTAGTACAGCACGTCGCAGGCCTCCTGGGGAACGTCTTCCTCGGTCTCCACAAACTTACGCGTGAGCTCGTAAAAGACCACCTGGTCGGGCGCATGGCCCAGGCAGGGGTCGGCGACGCCCTCGGCGGCCTCGTCGCTTGCGCGCGAGGCATCGCCAAAGGAGCCGCCGAGCATACCGGGGCCCGCAAAGTAACCAGAGCGGTCCGTGAGCTCCATCTAGCGACCTCCGGCCAGCACCAGATCCTGCAGCGCCGAGTACACCTCGACGCGGCGCGGATCGTCCTGCTTGTCGATGAGCAGCGCCATGGCACCGCGGATATCGCCCTTGGGCGCGCCCTCGAGCGTATCCATAAACTCATTGGCCAGGTCGCGGCCGTAACGGTAGCCGCTCATGGCGCGAGCCTCGCGCTCGATGGCGACGCGCAGCTTGTACGGCACGCCGGGGTGCAGGATATCGGCCTGCTCGCCGGCGGCCTCCACCGTGGTCTCGGCATGGAGCTTTTGGTCCAGCAGACCGAGCGCCATGGCAAAGCCGTAGATGGTCTGCGCGGGGCTAGGCGGGCAGCCGGGGATGTAGACATCGACCGGCAGAATCTTGTCCGTGCCGCCCCAGACGCAGTAGTTGTCGTAGAAGATGCCACCGGTGCAGCCGCACGCGCCATAGGACACCACGATCTTGGGATCGGGTGCGGCCTCAAAGGCGCGCAGGGCCGGCATGCGCATGGCACGCGTCACGGCACCGGTGTACAGCAGCACGTCGGCGTGACGGGGCGAGGGCACGACCTTGATGCCAAAGCGCTCGACGTCGAAGACGGGCGTGATGGAACCGAAGATCTCGATCTCGCAACCGTTGCAGCCGCCGCAGTCGACACGGTAGACGTACACCGAGCGTTTGATCTTCTTAAGAAGGGTCGCCTTGGCCTTCTCGATGCTCTCGTCGAGCTCGATCTTGGTCGGGCGGTACTGAAGCCGCTCGGGCAAAAGCGTGGGTTCGGCCATGGTTACTCCTCCTTCGTATCAAAATCCATGATGATGCCCTCGACCGGTGCAGGTCCAGCGGGGATCTCGGGCGCATCGGGGTTGAGCTCGCGGTCGATATACTCCGGGTTCACGCCGTGGCCGCCCAGATACTCCATGCCGGGGCCCTGGGGCTCACCGGACGCAAGCGTCTCGTTGGCAGCCATGCCGCGCGCGTTGCCGGTCTTTACGGCCGAGGCGGCGCGCAGGGCGTCGAGCTCACGCTTGCACTCCTGGCACATACCGACGGTACGGGCGGCCTGCTCGGCCTCCATGCCGCCGGCCTTTTGCAGCAGGCGCTTGGCGTAGTCGATCTCCTTGTGCGGGGCAAACGGCTTGCCGCAACGCGAGCAGTGCTCGAGCGTATAGACGCTCTTGCTGGTGAGGTCGTCCTTGCTCATGACGGCCAGCTCAAACTCCTCGGTGAGCTTGATGGCCTCCATGGGGCAGGCTTCCTCGCAGCGGCCGCAAAAGATGCAGCGACCGTAGTCGATCGACCAGGTGATGGTATCGGCCGCAAGGTCGGTGTCCATGCGAATGGCATCGGCCGGGCACGCCACGCCGCAGGCACCGCAGGCGATGCAGAGCTCCGCGTTGTGCTCGGGCTTGCCGCGCATGTCCTTGTTGGTGGGGAACGGCGCAAACGGGTACTTGACCGTCGCGTCGCCAGCCTTGGCGTTAACCTTCCAAAGCTTCAGCATATTAGAGCGCCTCCTCATCGAGCGGAGCGGCCATGGTGCCCTCGCCCGCAAGCGGCGACTTGTCGCGCCAGACGTTCTCGAACTGCTCCTTGTCGAGCACGTGGTCGCGCTTGGCGGCGACATCGGTCACCGTCACGCGGTCGGTGCAGGAGTAGCACGGGTCGAGCGAGCCGACGATCAGCGCCGCGTCGCCCACGGTGTTGCCGCGGAACATGTAGCGCAGGACCGGCCAGTTGCTGTACGTGGCGGCCTTGGCGCGCCAGCGGTAGCACTTCTGGTTATTGCCGAGCATAGCCCAGTGCACGTCCTCGCCGCGCGGCGCCTCGGTGGCGCCGATGGCGTACTTGTGCGGGGTGTACTCCCAATCCGTGGTGAGGATGGGGCCCGACGGGCAGTTCTCGAGCATGGTCTCGATCATGTCGATCGAATCGTAGACCTCCTGGATGCGAACGGCGGTACGGCCGAAGGCATCGCAGGTGTCGGCCGTAGCGGCGTGCATCTTTTGGACGTCCGGATCGGCGTAGCCGTCGAAGGGATGGTCAAAGCGCACGTCGCGGGCATAGCCCGAGCCACGCATGAGCGGGCCGACCGGCGAGAAGTCGCGTGCGATCTTGCGGTCCAAGATGCCGATGCCACTCGTACGCTCAATAAAGTTGGGCGTGGAGAGCAAGACGTCGACGAGTTCCTGAACCTCGGAGCGCAGCTGGTGGATGGTCGTGAGCGTGGAGAGCTTCTGCTCGGCCAAAATGTCGCGACGCACGCCGCCGATCACGTTGAGGCCGTAGGTCTTGCGGTGACCGGAGAGCTTCTCGGCCAGGTCCATGGACTTCTCGCGGACGCGGAAGAACTGCTGGAAGCCGGAGTCGAAGCCCGTGTAGTGCGATGCGAGGCCAATGTTGAGCAGATGCGAGTGCAGGCGCTCGACCTCGAGCATGATGGCGCGGATGTACTGGGCGCGCGGCGGGACATGGATGCCCTGGGCGCGCTCGACGGCCTCGGCATAGGCCACCGAGTGGGCGCAGCCGCAGATGCCGCAGATGCGGTCGGCGAGGAACGTCACGGCATCATAGTTCAGGCGCGTCTCGGCAACCTTCTCCATGCCGCGGTGCACGTAGAACAGACGGTAGTCGGCGTCGACGATCGTCTCGCCCTCAACGAACAGACGGAAGTGGCCGGGCTCGTCGGAGGTAATGTGCAACGGGCCCATGGGGACGAGCGTCGTCTCCTTGCCCTTGGTATCGGCCAAGAACTCGTAGTTTTCCATATCGCTCGCGGGAGCGGGACGGAAGCGGTAGTCCATGGAGTCCTTGCGCAGCGGGTACAGGCCGCTGGGCCAATCGTCGGGCAGCACCAGGCGACGACGATCGGGCAGACCCTCGGGGATCAGGCCGAACATGTCGCGAAGCTCGCGCTCGCCCCACACGCAGGCGGGGACGAACGGCGTCACGGACGGGAACGTCATCTTGGCGGGATCGACCTCGGTGCGCACGGTCACCCAGCCGGGGTCCTCCCCCTCCATGGAGATGACGTAGTACACGGCGTAACGGCCGCACAGACTGCGCTCATCGTTGCCGATGATCACGGGAATCCAACCGTAGCGCTCGTAATACAGGTAGTGGACGGCCTCGGGCAGCTTGTCCTGCTTGACGGTAATCGTCAGCTGGTCCTCGCACTGCCACTCGACCTTCTCGATGCAGCCCGGAACGGCGCGGCGCAGGGCCTCGACATGGCTCTCGCAGCGACGGGCATACACCTTGTTCTCAGTTTCAATCATTCGTTACTCCACCTCGCTCTGAGCGGTCTCGGTACCGAACACAGCGCGGTACATCGGCGTCGCGTGAAGTTCCTCGGTGCTCTGCTCGAGCACGATGCCGGTCGCGGTCTCCACACCGTGCACGAGAGGCAGCGGGGTGGCGATGCCAAACCACAAGATCATGACAGCCAGGATGATTTCGGGGATAAGCATGAGCGCCGGGGCCTCATGCTTGCCCATGCCCTGGGGCGCATGGCCGAATACCGACTTGAGTGCGATGCGGGTGAGCGCGGAGATGGCCACGGTAAGACCGAGGGCGACCACGACGACCAGCCACATGGGACCGGCGGTAACACCGGCGACAAAAGTCAGGAACTCGGAGATAAACATGCCAAAGGGCGGGAAGGCACCAAGACCGAGCAGCGCCAGAACGGCGAGCGCGGCGGTTGCGGGAGCAACCTCGACGACACCCTGGATCTTGGCCAGGCTACGCGTGCCAAAGGCGTGCTGGATGTTGCCGGACACGCAGAAGGCAAGCGTCTTGGTAAAGCCGTGGAACACGCAGTGCAGCAGGGCCGCGGCGATACCCAGCGGGCCACCGATACCCAGGCACAGGGCGATAACGCCCACGTTCTCCACAGACGAGTACGCAAAGCGGCGCTTGAGGTCGTCCTGGCGAAACATCGAGAGTGCCGCCACCAAAATGGACAGCGTGCCGACGATCAGCAGCAAAAGTTGCGGATACTCGGCGCCCACGGCCTGGATAGTAAAGCCGTAGAAGCGCATGATCACAAGCATGGCGCACTTAAGCAGCACGCCAGAGAGCAGGGCCGAGACAGGGCTCGGGGCCTGGGAGTGGGCATCGGGCAGCCAAGTGTGCATGGGGAACAGGCCGGCCTTGGTGCCAAAGCCGATCACGATAAACGCAAAGGCGAGGCGCATGAGCGTCGGATCGAACTGGTCGGCATACGGCAGCACGCACGACAGGAATGCGGCCTCGTGGGCGTTGGGAATCACGTCGGCGGCGTTGGCGTAGATCAGCAGCGTACCGAACAGGCCAAAGGCCACGCCGGCGGTGCAGACCATCGCATACTTCCAAGAAGCCTCGAGGGCCGTCTTGTTCTTGTAGATACCCACGAGGAACACGGTGGAAAGCGTGGTTGCCTCCACGGCGGCCCACGTGAGGATCATGTTGTTGGACAGGCACGCGAGCAGCATGGTGAACACAAACAGGCTAAACAGCGCAAAATACTGCTTGGCGCGCTCGGCGGGCATGGAGCCCTCCTCGATATCGGCCTTTACATAGGGCAGCGAGAACAGTCCCGTAAGAAAACCGATAAAGCCGATGAGCATCACAAAGATGGCACCCAGCGAATCGAGGTGGAACCACAGGCCAAGAGCGCTCGCGGTTTCGCCGCTCATAAGGACGTCACCGGCCGTCATAATCGACAGCACCAGGACGGCTGCGACGGAGACCAGGTTGAGACCGGCAAACACGTTATAGGACGTGTTCTTGGGCAAAAACGCCATGACCAGCGAGAACACCAAAGGAGTCGCGAGCAGGGCGAGAATCAACGTTTCCATGGACTACCCCCTCAGCTCGGACAGGTCGCGCGCATCGAGCGAGTGAGAGTCGTCCCAAATGCGACGCACGACGATGGACATGATGATGACGGCAAAGATGGCGTCGGTGGCGATACCGATCTCGATGATCTCGGGAGCGGTGGGAGCCAAAAGCGCGAGCGTCACATGGCTGCCGTTTTCCATAAGGCAGTATCCAAAGATCTGCTTCATGATGTTGCGCTGCGAGATGATGCAGGTGAGGCCCACAAAGAAGTGAGCGAAGCTAATGGCGAGCGCGGGCGTTGCGACCTCGGCCGTGGGCAGGCTGATCTGCGTCACGACGGCAAAGCAGATCGCGACCTCCACGGCGATGATGCAGATGGCCCACGCGGGCTTAAGGCCGGCCTTGAGCGATGCGTCGCTCGGCTCACCCATCTTCTTATATGCGTGGTTGAGGATATAAGGGACCAGGACGACCTTGGTGATAAAGGCAGATCCAGCCCACATAAGCAGCTCCTGCGCACCGGTGGTGACACCGAGCGTGGCGAGCAGCCCCACGAGCACCAGCGACTGCACCGCGTACCAACGGATGGCATGTTTGATGTTCTTAGAGACGACCACCATGGTGGACGTGACGATCAGAAGGCCGCCAAGGATGTTGACGATCGAATAACCCATGTCGTTCTACCTCCTAACCGATCCAGCTGGCCGAAAGCGGGCCGCTGACGATGACCATGATGATGAGCACGATGAACACGAACGCCATCGCGCGGGGAAGCGGGGCTCCCGCAGCGACCTCTTCGCTCGGCTCGCCGGGCAGGCAATAGCCCATCCACTTGAGGAACCAGGCAAAGGTGGCGACGGTCTCGGCGACCATGATGCACACGAGCACCAGGATCGCAACGTTGCCGGCACCCACAGAGAAGCCGCCGGCGATGATCTGGAACTTCGAGAAGAACGTGTTCATGGGCGGCACGCCGGCAATGGCGAGTGCCGCGACACCAAAGCCCACGCCCGAGATCGGGTACTTCTTTACGATGCCGCGAAGCTTGGGCAGCATACGCGTGCCGAGCGTAAAGGAGAACGAGCCGGCGATCAGGAAGAACAGCGTCTTGGCGAAAGCGTGGTTAAAGATGTGGCACACGGCACCGTCAAAGGCCAGCTGGCTGCCAAAGACCGAAAGGCCCAGACCAAAGAAAACATAGGAGAGCTGGGCGATCGTGGAGAAGGCCAGCAGGCGCTTCATGTCCTTTTGCGGCAGGTACATAAGGAAACCAAAGAGCATGGTGACCATGGCGTCGATAATGGCGACCCAGCCCACGATCTCGGGAATCTCGCCGGCAGAGACGAGTGCGCGCGCGAACACGCACACGCCGACCTTGACCATCGAGGCACCATGCAGGTAGGCCGAAACAGGCGTCGGCGCCTCCATGGCCGAAGGCAGCCACATGTACATGGGGACCTGTGCGGACTTGGCCCAGGCCGCAAACAGCACGAGCAAAAGGACGATAGCCTTGAGCTTGGCGTCGAGGCCGGCAATTGCGGTGATGGCGAAGGTGCCGGTGTGGGCAAATACGATAGCGGCGCCCAGGTACAGGCCAAGCGCACCGATATGTGTAATGATCAGGGCCTTCATGCCGGCCTTCTTGGCCGTAGGCGACATGTAGTAGCTAATGAGGCCCCAAGAGCACGCACCCGTGATCTCAAAGAACACGAGCTGGCCCAAAAGAGTCGAGCTGTACACAAGGCCGGCCATGGCACCGATGAAGGTCGCGAGGTACGCGTAGAAGCGACGACGCGGTGCGTCGGGATGCTCACGGTTATTCTCGCTCATATAGGGAATCGAATAGATCACGACAAGCAGGCCGATACCCACAAAGGCGGGCGCGAGCAGCGTGCTCATGCGATCGAAGGTGAATCCCATGACGAGGGTCTGCCCAAACGAGATCAGGGAGACCTGCGTGTCGGGCATGCCGGTGCCAGCGAAATTCGCGGCGAGGGCGATGGTGCAGGCCGTCGAGACGGCGGCACCCAAAACGCTGAACCACTTGGCGTACGGACGGGGGAACAGGGCGACGAGCACCGAGGCCACCATCGGGGCCGCGATAGCGACCAAGCCGAGAAGGGACAGACTGACTGCAAATGACATTGTTTCTCCCTTCTCCTACACGCCGACGACCACGAAGACAAACGCCAGAACGGCGATGCCCACGACGGCCCAGGTCTGATTGCCGAGCACCTTAAAACGCGAGCGCGAGCAGGAGTTCTCGATCACGCCGCACACGACAAAGTCGATCAGGCACTTCACCAGGAAGATGACCGCGCCCAGAACGGCGGCGCCGCCCACGGTCGCGGGCTCGCCCCAGGGGACGAAGATCGCGCAGAACCAGGCGACGACCAGGACCTGCTTCATGGACATGGCGAGCTTGGCCATCGCAAGCGACGGGCCGGAAAGTTCGGCGAGCGGACCTTCCTGAAGCTCCTGCTCGGCCTCGGCCTGATCAAACGGCAGCTTGCCGAGCTCCATATAGCAGGCAATCGCAAAGGCGATGCCGGCAAGGATCACGGCGACCGGCGCGTCGATGGCGCCCGTCATGATGTGCTGACCCATGGTGGCAATGTCGGTAGAGCCGCACACTAGGGCGGCGGCAAACAGCGCCAGCAGCATGGACGGCTCGATGAGCACGCTCATGAGCAGCTCGCGAACGCCGCCGATACCGGCGTAGGCGTTGGACGAATCCACACCGCAGAGGGCGAAGAAGAAGCGGGCGAGCGCCAGGCTGTACATGATGGTGATAGCGTCACCAAAGACCGGGATGGGACTTTGCGCCGTAAAGAGCGGCAGGCCCATCGCGAGCATAAAGGCGACGGCGAAGAACAGCGGCGGCATAATGCGCAGCGCAAAGCTCGCGTCCTCGCTCTGGGACTCGGGGCGCGCAAAGAGCTTGGCCAGGTCGCGGTAGTCCTGCATGATGCTGGGGCCGCGACGGTTGTGCATCTTGGCGCGGATCACGCGGCCGAGACCGGAGAAGAACGGCGCAACGGCCATGACGACCACGCCCTGCAGAACGGCAAGTACGATGTTGTTCATGCTCTCCCCTCCTTAACCCATTTGCACGGCGAGCACTAGGAACACCACGAGTGCCGCGACGATGTAGCAGATATAGATGCTGTAGTTGCCGCCCTCGAGCTTAGTCGCGAGGTCGGCGAGCTTCTCGACACCCTTATGCGGGGCATCGACGAGAACCTTGTCGGGTACGGGCTCCACAGCCTCAGCCACACCGGTGAGCTTCTGGAAGAAGTGCGCGATGGACCAGCAGACGGCCGTGCAGCGGTCACGCAGCGTGTAGAGCGGCTGCATAAACCAGGACACCTCGGAGGCAAAGGTCGTGGCCACGACGGGCATATGCTCGTTGGGAGCATAGCCGCATGCCCACGGCTGGGACTTCTGCACCTTACCGACGGTCTTGAGCTTGCGATAGCCGCAGGCAAGGCCGACGAGCACCACGAGCGCAATAGCGATCGCGGGCGTGGAGGTGGCAGCGCCGGAGTATTGGTTCATGAGCTCCATGCCCTCGGCGGCAAACACGCCACCGTACGGATGCAGCACGGACGCGGCGACATCGACCAGCACGGGCGCGATCACGGGAGCGCCAATGCCAAGCACGACGCAGATGGCCGCGAGCAGGCCCTGCGCAAACACCATGGGGGCGGGAACCTCCTTGGCATTAGCCGCGGCCTCGGAGCGGGGCGCGGAGGCAAAGGAGACGCCATAGGCCTTGACGAAGCACGTGACGGCCAGAGCGCCGGTAATGGCAAGCGCGACGGCAGCGAACACAGCCACGATCATGACGGCCTTGTCGCCCTGCATGGCGGCGTTAAAGAGCGACTGGTAGGTAAACCACTCGGACACAAAGCCGTTGAAGGGCGGGATGGCCGAGATGGCAAGCGCGCCAACGAGAAAGCAGATGGCCGTTGCCGGCATACGACGGAACAGGCCGCCCATCTTCTCCATATTGCGCGTACCCGTGGAGTACAGCAGCGCACCGGCGCCCAAGAACAGCTCGCCCTTAAACATCGCGTGGTTAAACGTGTGGTAGAGGGCGGCCATCAAAGCCAGGACGGCGATGCCGACAGAGTTGAGCGCCATGGCGGCCATGGAGGCGCCGACGCCGAGCAGAATGATGCCGATGTTCTCGACGGAGTGATAGGCCAGCAGGCGCTTGATGTCATGCTCCTGCAGGGCGAAGGCCACGCCGAGGACCGACGAGATCGCACCGAAGACCATGACCATAAGGCCCCACCAGACCTGAACGCCCGAGGCGGAGAGCAGGTCGAGACCAACCTTGAGGATGCCGAAGATACCGATCTTGATCATGCCACCGGACATGAGGGCACTCACGTTGGACGGCGCCTCGGGATGTGCCTTGGGCAGCCAGCCGTGCAGCGGGATGATACCGGCCTTGGCGCCAAAGCCAAAGAAGGCGAGCACGAAGCACACGGATGCGACCGCGGGGCTAAACTGCGTAGCGCGGAAATCCGCAAAGGCAAACGAACCACCGGCGAAGTTGGTCATGGTGAGGAAGCTCGCCATGATGAGCACAAAGCCCACGTGCGCGATTACAAAGTAGAGCCAACCGCCATGGATGGAGTTCTCGTTCTCCTCGATCACGACCAGGAAGTACGAGGTCAGCGACATGAGCTCAAAGGCGACCAGGAACCAAAACACGTTGTCAGCAGTGATGACGAGCATCATGGACGCCACGAAGGTGTTAAAGAAGAAGCCGGCGCGGCCCTTTTTGCCCGGGTACTCATCAAAGTAGTTGAGACCGTAGATCGAACCGGCAAACGCGAGCACCGAGATGAGCGCCACGAACAGGCCGGACAGCTGATTGAGCAGCAGCTGGAAATGGGCAAACGGGAAGAACACGATGGTGTCGACCGACGTGACATCGCCCAGCATGGCCTGGATACCGGCCACAAACGAAAGCACCGCAGCGACGGCGCCGATAAGGCAGCCGGCGGTCTTGGCGGCATTATCGGCCTTGATCAGCAGAACCGAGGCGAGCGCACCGATGCACGAGACGGCAAGCGATGCGATAAACAGCGTCATGCTATCCATTGTTTACGCTCCCTTCTGCTTTCTCGGACAGGCCCTGGGCCACGGCGGTAACGTCGACAGTCGGGCCGTTTTCGATCGAGCGCAGGCGCTTGGCCTCGTCGAGCTCGCGATCGGCCGCGCCGCCCATGACGGTCAGCGCCTTGGTGGGGCACGCCGCCACACAATGCGGGCCGTCCGGATCGAAGGCGCACAGGTCGCACTTAACGGCGCAGGTGTACTGGCCAGGAGCCCACGTAAGCAGGCTGCTCAGGGACTTAGGATACGAAGGCGTCGGGTCGCACATGCCTGCGACACCGGCGATAGACGTGCCATCGGGATGGATGGCTCCGAAGGGGCACGCGATGGCGCACAGCCTGCACCCGATGCACTCCTGCTCCTTAACGTGGATGCGATCGCCATCGTGCTCGATGGCATTCACCGGGCAAACCTCGGCGCAGGGGGCACCCTCGCAATGGTGGCAGGCAAGGGCGGCCGAAATACCGCCGGTCTTCACGAGCGCCAGGCGCGGCGTATCCTGAAGACCCTGCATCCGGTGGGCGTCGGCACAGGCGGACTGGCATGTTCCGCAGCCGATGCACCTCTCCGGGTTGATGTCGATGAAGCGGTTCATCCCCACTTCCTTTCAAAATAACGGGCCGGGCTCCCGAACGTACGGGACGCCCGGCCCAAAAAGCCAACGAGAACGGGACTACACGATTTGATTCACGTGCGTCTCGTCGTCGAACTTGGCGGCGCCGGGCTCAACGTCCTGGGGAGCGGCGGCGTCGACCAGAGCCTGCTTGAGCTCGGTGTACTGACGCTCCACCTCGCCCTCTGCCCAAACCTGGTCGGCAATGGCGTCGACCTGGCAGGCGGAGAACTTGTCCTCGGGCGTGTGCGAGACCGGGTCGACCTTGTGCATGGTCAGCTCGTTGCACTTGCCGATCCACCACTGGTAGGTCATATAGACCGTGCCCTTGTTGATACGGTCGCTCACGTCGGCGCGGCTGTATACCTGGCCGCGGCGGCTGTGAATCGAGACGATGTCGCCGTTCTTGATGCCGCGCGCCTGGGCGTCCGCGGGATTCATGCGGACAAAGCCGGGCTCGTCGGCAAGCAACGCCAGCGTCTTGCAGTTGCCGGTCATCGAGCGGCAGCTGTAGTGGCCGACCTCGCGGACGGTGCACAGGATGAGTGGGTACTCATCGTCGGGAAGCTCGGAGGGCGCCTCCCAGTCGTGCGCCATCAGGTTGGCGCGGCCGTCCTTGGTGGTGAACTTGCCACCAGCGAACATGTCGGCCGTGCCGTGGTCGTTCACATCGGTGCTCTTGACGGGCCACTGGGCGTAGCCGCCCTCGGGGGCCATCTTCTCGTAGGTCGCGCCCACAAAGTTGGGGCACAGGCTAATGCACTCGTTCCAGATCTGCTCGGTGTTGTCGTAGTGCATGGGGTATCCCATACGCGTGGACAGGTCCGCGAAGATCTCCCAGTCGTGACGGCACTCGCCCTTGGGCGGAACGGCCGCGTCAAAGTGCTGGAAGCTACGGTCGGATGCGGTAAAGACACCCTCGTGCTCGCCCCAAGAGGTGGCAGGCAGGATGACGTCGGCGAGCATGGTCGTCTGCGTCATAAAGATGTCCTGGCAAATGAACAGATCCAGCTCGGAGAGCGTCTTGCGCATACCGGCCGAATCGGGCTCGGTCTGTACCGGGTCCTCGCCGTAGTTGTAGAAGCAGTGCACCTTGCCCTCGTCGACCAGGTGGCCCAGGTCGGTGAGCTTATAGCCCTCCTCGAGCGGGAGCTTTTCCTCGGGCACGCCCCAAGCCTTGGCAAACTTGGCACGCACAGCCGGGTCGGTGACCTTCTGGTAGCCAGGGTACAGGTTGGGCAGCATGCCCATATCGCAGGAGCCCTGGACGTTATTCTGACCGCGCACGGGCGCGAGGCCGGAATTGGGTTTGCCGATCTGGCCGGCAACGCAGGCGATGGAGGCGATGGTGTGCACCGTCTTCAGGTTCTGCTTCTGCTGGCATACGCCCATGCCCCAGCCAATGATGGCAGAAGGCTTCGCCGTGGCGTACATCTCGGCAGCTTGGTGGATCAGCGCGGGATCGACACCCGTGATGTCCTGTACGGATTCGGGAGTGTAGTTCTTGATGGTCTCCCACCACTCGTCAAAGCCGTTCGTGTGCTCGGCGACGAATTCCTTGTCGTAGAGGCCATCGTTGACCAGACAGTTGGCAAAGGCGTTGAGGAACGCGACGTTGCAACCGTTCTTGATCGGAAGGTAGATATCGGCGATACGCGCGGTTTCGATATGGCGCGGGTCGGCGACGATGATCTTGCAACCCTTTTCTTTGGCTCGCACGATGCGCCTTGCGACGATGGGGTGCGAATCGGCAGGGTTATAGCCGAAGAGGAAAATGCAGCCCGCATCCTCCATACCGGGGATGGAGCATGACATGCAACCTGAACCAACCGTGTCCATCAGACCGAGGACAGTAGGGCCGTGTCAAGTACGGGCGCAGTTGTCCACGCTGTGGGTGCCGATGCACGCACGCGTAAACTTCTGCATGACGTAGTTCGCCTCATTGCCGCCGCCTCGCGAAGAGCCGGTGGTCATGACAGCGTTAGGACCATATTCGTCAATTATGGCCTGCATCTTAGATGCGGTGAAATCCAGTGCCTCGTCCCAGCTTACGCGCTCAAGATCCGCGCCCTTGGTGCGGCGGATCATCGGGTGCAGTACGCGAGGAGTCAAGATCTTGGTGTCGTTGATGAAGTCGTAGCCGCTCATGCCCTTAAGGCACAGCTCGCCCTGATTGGTGATGCCGTTGAGCGGTTCGGTACCCACGACCTGGCCGTTTTGGACCAGGAGGTTAAACTGGCAACCGGCGCCGCAGTACGGGCAGATCACTTTATGCTTCTCCATGACACCCTCCTTCCTTTCTCTGCTACCGATTACTCGGTACGTATTTGACAATCGTTGGGCTTGTTTAGCCGCCCGCTTACGCCTCGTTTTCGATGGTGGCGCGGGCACGCTCGGCGGTCAGTTCCGCCAGGCGCTCCTCGTCTACCAGGGTGAGGCCCTTGGTCGGGCACGCCTCGGCACACGCCGGACCGCCGGGACGGTCCACGCACAGGTCGCACTTGAGCACGAAGCTCTTGGTCTGCGAACCCACGCGCACGTCGCCCATCAAGACGGGGACCTGCGTGGTCGCCACGCTCACGGCGCCAAAGGGGCAGGCCATGACGCAGCTCTTGCAGCCGATGCAGTTGTCCTCGTTGACGCCGATACGATGGTTCTTTGGATCAAAGAACAAGGCACCCGTGGGGCAGGCCTTGGCGCACGGGGCATCCTCGCAGTGGTGACATGCCACCGGCGCGGAGATCTCGTAGGTGCGCGTTACGCGCAAGCGAGGTGCGGCGATGTTGCCGGGAATATCGTGTGCCTCGATGCACGCCGCCATACAGGTTTGGCACCCAATGCAGCGTGAAGAATCAGCCACGACTCGTTTATTGCCCATGTTGTTCACTCCCTCCTGAATCCCATGCCAGAGAGACCCTGCCGACGTTGTCCCGGACCGCCCGTGGTCCGGCATCGGCGTATCGAGTGCATGCGGCGAAACAGGCACTTCGATAGAATTCCTCCAACGATATACAGGTTAAATATACGCAGTTGCAGGGGGCAAACTTGAGCATAGGCCCTGCAATACGGGTGTATTGCAGGGGTTTTGGCAGGTTGGAATTATTCTCTAGAAGCTATAAAGGTGAGTGTATTACATGCGTACATCCAGGGGAGATTTCACGCTCATTTCTGAAGGATGTAGTACGTTTGTAATATCGTTTACACTCAATTACTCTAGTGCAATAAAGTAGTGGTTGTAAGATTAGCTATTATTAGTCGATGCTGTATTTGACTATTCAAATTGCACGCTCATTAAGGGAGGCCAGTGATGTCATCGACTCAAAAACGAGCCATCCTGCAGGTGCGCATTCGCGAAGAAGACAAGCAGCATGCCGAGCGTCTCTACGACGCCATGGGCACATCGCTCGCCGAGGCCGTCCGTCTTTTTGTCGCGCAGAGCATTTTGATGCGCAAACTTCCCTTTCAGCCGGTCGCCGTGCGCTCAAAGGACGGCACCGCCGCCTATGGATCGCTCAAAGCATATGGGGACCCCAATCGCCGCTCCGAGGAGCGCAATGCCTGGATTGAATACCTTGCCACAGAAAGCGACGATTCGATTTTGGGTCCCGAGGAAGTAGATATCCATGAGTAGCACCATCATCGACAAAACCGTCATCCTGCGCTATCTGCTCGACGACGACGAAGTTCTGTCACCGCGCGCCGCAAAGGTCATCGCCACGCGCACCGCTCGCGTCTACCCCGAAATCATCACGCGCGTCGTGGTCACGCTGCGCGACGTCTATAAGGTTCCCCGCGTCGAGATTGCTGCGGCCATGAAAAGGCTGCTCGATGACGTCATGGTCGACGAGCCCACCGTTGTCGCCCTTGCCGTCAAACTCTTTGGCAAGACCCATATGGACTTTTCCGACTGCCTCCTCGCAGCCCGAACCGCCATCTACAACGATGATGTCGTGAGCTTTGGCAAGCCCATCATCCAAGGCATGATCGACTACCGCCGTAAACGCCAAACCGCCACCGACGCCCGCGACCGCGCCGCCGAAGCCCGCAGCCACGGCACCGACTCCACCATCGACAAGCTCCGCCACCACCCCCGCAGCTAACCCCATCCCCTCCTAAGTTGCGGTGAAATAGTTCCTGGTTTTAGGCTTATTCGAGCTTTTCAGGAACTATTTCACCGCAACTTTTTTTAAGGGCAGGTTTTAATACCGTCGAAAGGCCATTATCGACCGTTTGCCGATGTGCCCAGCTCCGTTATAAGCTCCTGACCTGCACCGTCAAGCTTTTGGTCAGTTCATGGCAAGGTCCGACAGAATGAATATGCGATAGCTTGATGTCATTCGTTCCCTCTCAATGCCTTGGGGTCGCCAATGAGTAACGATGACCGCTGTACTAAACCACAGGTAAAGCTATTCTTCTCGATATTCGAGGCTCATCATGACGGACGACTGTTTGTAGCTACGGAAAAATGGGATGAACGTTGCGCCTACGCACTCACGAAAAAACAATTGGTCGTTCGACTCTATAACCACGTATATGCCGACCCTGCATATTGGAATGACCTTGGTATAGAAGATCGAATCTTTCAGCTGGCATCCGCTATTGCGGTCGTTGAACCGGATGCCGTATTTTGTGGTGCAACGGCGGCACTGCTCTATGGCATCGGTTCTGCATATTCGCTTCTCGACAAGGTGCAAGTGCTGCTGCCGCGTTCCACCAGACGCGATATGTACGAATTCGTTGAATACCGACGCTGGCGGTCGGGCGACGTATGGCAGCTCGGCCCGTTTTCGTTAACGGATCCATATCGCACGGTGGTCGACATCGCCCGAACGAGCGCTTTTCGATATGCACTAGGCTATGTCGACGGGTTGGCTCGTGAGTACGGTGTCGAGCGTGAAGAATTGCGTGCATATGCACAAGCGAACTGCCGCGGACTGCACGGCATCGCGCGCGCATTTGACGTTTTTGAACACATGGATGGCAGATCGGATAACGGTGGAGAATCCGAGGCACGGGCGGCAATGATTCTGGCGGGAGTTGCCGCTCCCGAACTTCAGGTTGAAATCACTCGACCGGGAAACGCCGGCTATTATTTGGCAGATTACGGCTGGCAGATGCCAAACGGCTCTTGGGTGCTGGCTGAGCTGCATGGACTAGGCAAGTTTGAGGACGATGCCCAAAATGATCCGGAACATACTGCGGCAAAAACCTATCGAGCTGCCCTCATGCGCGACGCGAACCTACGTGCCATGGGCCACAACGTCATTCATTTCAAACTCTCAGACACCTACGATGTCAAAGCGCTCGGCTCCATGATGCGCGGCTACGGTATACCAACCACAAAACCCTACGCAGACTCCTGACCGGCTGCCCTCATCATCTCGACAACAGAACCCATCATCGACCCAGCCCGCTCGGCCTCAATAAGTTGCGGTGAAATAGTTCCTGGATAACAGCTTTTGTGGCTAATCCAGGAACTATTTCACCGCAACTTAGGAGGGGATGTGGGGTCCCGACATGTATATGAAAACGGCTCTGGTCCCAAAAGGAGCCAGAGCCGTTCGTCTATCTAATGGAGCGGGCGACGGGAATCGAACCCGCGTCATCAGCTTGGAAGGCTGGGGTTCTACCATTGAACTACGCCCGCAAGATATGGTCGGGACGACAGGATTTGAACCTGCGACATCCTGCTCCCAAAGCAGGCGCGCTACCAAACTGCGCCACGTCCCGAAGGTGTTGAGCAGCTAAGGTCTAAACCTTGCGTGTCCCAAAGCGAAGGAAATTATAGGTGAGACTCCCCGCCTGTGCAAGCGACGATACCCTAGCTCCTCGAATGTGCGACAAACCGGCTATGGAGCAGACCGATCACAAAGGCAACCACGGCAACCGGTGCCCACGCAGCGCCGATATCTGCCAGCGGCAACGCATCGAACGGTAGCCACGCGCCCGCAAAGAACGCATCGCGGACCGAAGTGATTACGCTCTGCACCGCGACAACGCCGCCGACCCAGACCCAAACCTGCGGATGTGCGTCGCAAAAGCCGTGCACCAGGCCCATCAGCACCAGCACAATGGCAACGGGATACAAGGCGTTGAGCATGGGCACCGAGAACATAAGGATCACGTCGAGGCCCACGTTGGAAAGCACGCACGAAAATGCGGCGAACACAAAGGCGAGAACCGCAAAAGGACGGCGCATGGCCTCCTCGGAAGCCTCCGCTCCCCCTTCGACCACATACGTCTCGCAGAAGTAACGCGAGCAGCAGCTGATAAGGCCGATGCACACGTTCATGCAGGCGAGGAAAAAGATCGCAAAGACCACGACCGTGCCGGCAAGACCAAAATGCATAGAGGCCGAACGCGCAAGGATAGCGGCGCCGTTGGTAGCGTCGGGCATCACGGTGCCGAGCTGCATACCGGCAAGGCCCAAGCCGCAGTAGATGATGGCCATGAGCACGCCGGCGATAACACCAGAGCGCGAAATCTCGAAGGCCACACGCTTGTCATCGGTAACACCCAGCTCATGAATGGTCTCGGCGATGATGATGCCAAAGGCGAGCGACGCGAGCAGGTCCATGGTCTGATAGCCGGTCAAAAAGCCCTGCACGGCAGCACCGGCATTATAGGGAGCCTGTGGCGCGGCAGCGGGACCCAGCGGCGAGACCACGGCAGCGCCCACGACCAATACGATAAGGGCGATGAGCGCGGGGCCCGTAATGCGGCCGAGTACGCGCGTGATGACGCCGGGACGCAGCGTGAGCGCAAATGCGACGATAAAGAACCCGACGGCAAACACCAGGCGAGCCGTGGCGAGCGAGACGCCCTCGGGCAGCAGCGGCACCAGCATCTCGAAGGCCGTGGAGCTCGTGCGCGGAATGGCCAGGCACGGGCCGATAGCCAGATACACCGCCGCGACAAAGAACTCGCCAAATTTGGGGTGCACGCGGCCGGCAAGCTCGCGCGCCGTTCCGGCAAGTGCCACGGCGATAAAGCCCATAACGGGCAAGCCGATGGCGGCGATGAGAAAGCCAAGCATGGCGACCGGCGTGGCAGAACCTGCCTGCAGCGCCAGCAGCGGCGGAATAATGAGGTTGCCGGCGCCAAAGAGCATCGAGAACAGGGCGATACCGACGGTAACGACATGGTCGGAGCGCAGGCCGCGCGGCGCGGATGAGGCCATGGGACCACCTTTCGGGTCGAAACAAAAACGGGACGGGCAAAAGGCCCATCCCGCAAGTATATACGCTTTAGTAAGCTAAATCGCGCAAAGCTTCAATCGCGGCGTCAACTTCCTCGTCCGTGTTGAAATACCCAAACGAGAAGCGAACGACACCCTGGCGCTCGGTTCCCAACGCGCGGTGCATGAGCGGAGCGCAGTGAGCACCGGGGCGCGTCGCAATCCCCCACCCTTGCATGAGCGCATCCGAAATCTCGGCAGAATCGATATCGCCCACGTTGAGCGAGACGATCGCCGAGCGTGTGGGCAGGTCAAACGCACCGTAGAGCTTAATCCCTGGAATCTCGCGTACACCGGCAAGGAAGCGATCAGCGAGCGCACGCTCGTGGGAAGCAATCGCCTCGACCCCACCCTGGGCCTCGATAAAGTCGAGGCCGGCAGAAAGGCCGGCGATACCGTGACCGTTGAGCGTGCCCGCCTCAAGGCGCGTGGGCCACTCCCGCGGCTGCAGCGCATCGAAGCTGTGCACGCCCGTGCCGCCCATGGCCCAAGGAGCCACGTCAATGCCCTCCGCCACGGCCAGGCCACCCGTGCCTTGAGGTCCCATGAGCCCCTTGTGGCCGGTAAAGCACACCACGTCGAGCCCCATGGCCCGCATATCGATATGCGCCGTGCCGGCAGACTGCGAGGCATCGACGATCACCAGCGCACCGGCAGCATGGGCCATAGCGGCCACGCGTGCAATGTCGACCGCGTTGCCGGTCACATTGGAGGCGTGCGTCACCACCACAGCACGCGTGCCCGGCGTGACCAACCGCTCGAGCTCATCGTAGTCGAGCACGCCGTTCGCGTCGCAGCCCGCGTGCTCAACGGTCACGCCCTGCTCTGCCGCCAGGCGGTTGAGCGGACGCAGCACGGAGTTGTGCTCGAGCACCGTTGTGACCACGCGGTCGCCGGGGCGCACCACGCCATTGATGACGGTGTTGAGCGCCGTGGTGGAGTTGGGCGTAAAACAAACATGGTCAGCACGCGGGCAGCCCAGCAAGCGCGCAAGCTTGGCGCGACAGCCGTGGATGGCACGCGCCGCGTCGAGGGCACCCGACGTGGCGCCGCGCCCGGCATTGCCGAGCGAGCACATCGCCTGCGTCACGGCATCGATGACCGCCTGCGGCTTGTGCATGGTCGTCGCCGCGTTATCCAGGTAGATCATCGCACGACCTCCCACATATCAATCACGGTATAGCCCTCGGTGGGAACGCCCGCCGCGGCAAGTTCGCTGCGCAGCAGCTCCTCATCGGCAGGCAACGCCTTCCACGCCAGACCGCAGCCGGCAGCGACCTCCCCGGGCACGGGAATCGTTCGCCCGGGAAGGCCGCGCTCGATGCACAGGGACTCGCAGCCCATGGCGGCCGCCGTGGTGGGAAACGTGATGACAAGCGCCGGGCGCTTCTCCCTCATGGCAACTCCAACCAATACGCTACGGGCGCACGACGCGCACGGCCTGCTCCATCTTCTCCACGATCACATACATGTTGGTGACCTCGCCCACCGCAAGCTGGTCTTTAATGCCATAGTGGTCGAGACAGGTACCGCAGGTGAGAATCTCGACACCCTGCTCGGCCAGGCCCTTCAGGTCGTCGAGCACTGGAGATCCCTCGACGGTCAGCTTGGCACCGCCGTTGTAGAACAGCATAGTCGCGGGCAGCTCCTCCTGCTGCGTCACGGCAAAGATGAAGGCCTTCATGAGCTTGTGGCCCAGCACGTCGTCGCCACGGCCCATGCAGTCGGTGTAGACGGAAATGACGAGCTTGCCCTTGCCGGCGCTGGCGTCGCAGAAAGCGGCACCGTCCTGCTCGGGGTCCGCAACGGCCACGGCACCGGCGGTCGCGACACTCACGTGCCACTCGGCGTTCGAGATCTTCTCGACCGAAGCCGTGCAGCCCTTCTCCTGCGCCATCTTGGAGATGTTCTTGACGGCGGTCTCGTTGTCGACCGAGGTCACCACGGCACCCTCGCCATCAAGCTGTTTGAGTGCCTTAAGCGTCTTGACGACGGGCAGCGGGCAGGCATCGCCCATGGCATTGACTTCAATCTTGATAGACATAGCAAAATCCTTTCGAAAGAACCGTTCTAGAGAACGGTAAACAGTTACATAAACGTGCGGGCTAGCGAACAACGCGAACAGCAGGACCGCCCGGCTCCGCCTCGCACACGCGGCCGATTGTGGCGGCAACGCGACCTTCGGCATGCAGACGGCGCGCGAGCTCGTCCACATCGGCAGCAGGCGCTGCGATGAGCAGGCCGCCCGAGGTCTGCGGATCGTACAGCGCATCCAACATGCCCGACTCCAGGTCCTCGTCGGCAGCCACACGCGGGCCAAAGAAGTCCTGGTTGCGGTAGGAACCCGCGGGGATAATGCCCAGACGCGCCATATCGAGCACCTGGTCAAAGAGCGGCACCGCCCCCGACGCGAGCTCAATCTGCACGCCCGAGCCCTCGGCCATCTCGCACGCGTGCCCGATCAGGCCAAAGCCCGTGATGTCGGTACAACCGTGAAGCTCGAGTCCCTCGGCCAGACGAATCGGGGCCTCGTTGAGGGTGCGCATCGAGTCAAACACGGCTGTGGCCTCGTCCTGCTCGATGAGTTCGCCCTTAATGGCCGTGGTGATGATGCCCGAGCCGATCGCCTTGGTCAGCAGCAGAACATCGCCCACGCGTGCGCCGCTGTTGGCGAGCATGCGGTCGAGCGCGACAAAGCCGCTCACGGACAGGCCGTACTTGGGCTCGTCGTCGTTGATGGTGTGGCCGCCCGCGATGGCGCAGCCAGCCTCGACGCACTTGTCGGCGCCGCCCGCCAGAATCTGGCCGGCGACCTCGATGCCCAGGCAGCTCGGGATGCACAGCAAGTTCATGGCATGGCTCGGCCGCCCGCCCATGGCGTAGATGTCCGACAGCGAGTTGGCCGCGGCGATCTGGCCAAACAGGAACGGGTCGTCGACCATCGGCGGGAAGAAGTCGATGGACTGCACGAGGCCCAAGTTGTCGCCAACGCGGAAGACGCTTGCATCGTCGGAGGTATCGAACCCCACGAGCAAGTTGTCGTTATGCACATTGGGTAAATCGCCCAGGACCTGGGCGAGGGCTCCGGGGGCCAACTTAGCGGCTCAACCGCTCGCGGCCGTCATGGACGTGAGCTTCACGAGTTCGTCAGCCATCGATTCCTCCTCTCATAGGTCAATCAGTTCCTCCCAGTATACGCATGGCGGCGCCGAGAGCGGGCGATTTATCGCAAGCCCCCTACGCGAGCGCCTGTGCGCGAATCGCCGCGCCGATGGCACCGGCAAAGCGAGCCTGGGGCGAGGTGGTCACCGGCGACCCCAGTAGCTCGCCCAACCGCTCCACAACGTAGGCGTTCTCGCACAGGCCACCGGTCAGGTAGTACGGGGCGGGCGCGGACTGCCCGGCCATGGTCGCCACGCGCGAGACCACGCTGTCGATCACGCCACGTGCGATGTTCTCGCGCGGCTCACCGCGACCGATCAGGCTGATAACCTCGCTTTCGGCAAACACCGTGCACATGCTGCTGATCTTGGTGGGCTCGCCGGAACGCGCCAGGTCGGCCATCTGCTGCTGGGAAATGCCTAGGCGGTCGGCCATAATCTCCAAAAAGCGCCCCGTGCCGGCGGCGCACTTGTCGTTCATGGCAAACTTGGCCACGCGGCCACTTTTAAGCTGAATGACCTTGGTGTCCTGGCCGCCCACGTCAATCACCGTGCCGTGATCGCCAAACAGGCGCACAGCACCGGTGCCGTGGCAGGTGATCTCGGTCACGACCTTGTGCGCATAGGGCACGGCGACACGGCCGTAGCCAGTCGCGATCACGCGCACGTCGTCGGCTGTCACGCCATAGCCGGCCGCTGCCAGTGCCTCGCGCAGCCGCTCGGAAGCATCGACCGAGGAGAACCCGGTGGGCTGCACGCACGTCCACGCCACCGAACCCTCCCCATCGACCACGGCAGCCTTAGCCGCCGTAGACCCGATATCGATCCCGATCCCTATCATGGCTCTCTCCTAATCCAAACATCAAAGACAGCGGCGCGTTCAGGCGCCTTAGCTCTAGGTTTCTCAGGTGCCGGAGGTTGCCCCGAAAGAGGAGCGCGGCGTACTTTGGTACGCAAGCGACGGTTTGAGGGGCAAGATCCGGTGCCTGAGGAAGCTAGAGGGTTTCGATGAAGGCGGCGATGCGGGTCTCAATCTGGCCCATGTCGCCGTTGCTGTAGTCGGTCTCGATCTTCATATACGGAATACCCGCACCCTCGACAGCCTCCTGCATGCGCGCACTCTCCACGTTAAAGGTGTGGCACGCCTGCAGCACGCTCTCCACTACGCCATCGACATGATACTTCTCGCACATGGCCAGCGTGTTTTCCATACGACCGTCGTTGGGCGTCATGACCGAGCAGTTGATATCCAGGTAGCGGTCGGCGATGGCGCGCAGGATGTCGGGAGCCTCCGGGTCGATCATCATGGCCGCCGTGCGCTCGCCCGAGCAGTCGTCCATGCACACGACCACACCGCCGTTGGACTCGATGGTGCGGCCGATCTTGTTGATCACGCCGCCCACCGGGCAGCCGGTGATCAGAATGCGCTTGGCATCCGCCGCGACCGGGCGCTCGCCCGCGTCGTAGGCCTCGCGCAGCTTGGCGACCTTTTGCTCCAGCCGCTGCGTATAGGCCTCGATATCAAAGCTGAACGTACCGGCAAACATGGTGCTCATCAGGTCGACGCCGCTCATGGCCGCCGGCTGGTTAGCCTGCAGTGCAAACATCTCGAGCTGGGCCGCACGCAAGCGGTTGCGACGACGGACGGCAGCGCGCAGGTCATCGTCGGTAATCGTGATGCCGTAGAAGCCCTCGAGCTCCTCCTTGAGCAGGCGGCACTCCTCGTACCAGCCATCACGCTCGTAGGCACGATCGCGACCCTGCGGAAGATGCAGAATGTGCGTGCGCTTGAGCTCGTTTAAGAGCTCGTACATCTTCTTCTTGCCGTCGCAGGTGGTCTCGCCGATGATCATGTCGCTAAAGTACGTAAACGGGCACTTTTGCGAGTAGGCAAAGCCGTACGTCGATTTGATGAGCGGACACAGATTTGCCGGCAGCACCTTCTCGGCCTCGGGAATCACCTCGTCGGACGTGCCGCACAGCGCCACGCTCGCAGCCCCCGCGGCATCGATAATCTCGAGCGGCGTGTAGCTGCACAGAAAACCGACCAGGCGATTGCCGGCCTGCTTGTAATCCTTGACGCGAATAAACGCCGCCTTGCGTTGCTCGTTGAACTCCTCAAACGTGCGCGGCAACGGCTGCTCAATATTTTCCGACATATAACTCCTAAACCTTTTAACCAACCAAGGAAGCGGCTTTCCCAGGTTCCCGAGGTTGCCGTGAAAGAGGCGCGCCGCGTACTTTCGCACGCAAGCGACGGTTTGAACGGCGAGATCGGGTGCCTGGGAAAGCCGCCGGGACGGATAGCCCTAAATGGTTTCCAAGAAGGCCTCGATCCTGGTTTGCAGTTGGCCTGCATCCTCACCGGCGTAGTCGGTCGTGATGTGCATAAACGGAATGCCGGCTTCCTCGGCGGCCTTCTCCACGGCAAACGACTCCATCTCATAGAGCGTGCAGAACTGCAGGGCCACGTCGACAATGCCGTCGGCATGCAGGTCCTTGGCCATCTGGACAATGTCCTTCATACGCTGGTCGTTGGGCGTAAAGACGGCGCAGTTGATCTTAAAGTAGCGCTCGGCGATGGCATCGAGCATCTCATCCACCGTCTCACCGGACTCGTCGACCAGGTCCTTGTAGTAGCGCGAGCCCGTGCAGGACTCCTCGCCTACCACAACGCCGCCGGCTTTCTCGATGAGGTTGAACAGCTTCCAGTTGGGCACGGCCATGGGCGTGCCGGTGTACAGAATGCGCTTGGTCCCCTTGGGCGCCACGCCCTCGCCGGCCTCGACACGCTGCTCGCACTCAGCCGCCATATCGTTAATGGCTCCGGTCAGACGTGGCGTGTCGTCCATAAAGGCGGCCTGAACGGTCAGCAGGCTGTCAAGACCGCTGATGGGCGCAGGGTCGGCAGCGCGCGTGGCAGCGAGGCGCTGCAGGGCGCGACGCTTCTCATTGACGGCGTGGATGGCGGCCTTCAGACGCTCAGGCGTAATCGTGACGCCGCACTCTTCCTCGATCTTGGCGGCGAGCTTCTTGACCTCGGCCTTCCAGGTCACGAGCGTCGACTCGTCGTGTACGTTGGGAATATCCATGACGTACATGTTCTTTTGCGTGGCAAAAAACTCGTAGGCTTTCTTCTTGCCATCGCAGGTGTTCTCGCCTACCACCAAGTCACTCGACTCAATGTAGGGGCAGACCTCGCCCAGCTTAAAGCCGGCAAAGCTCTTGATAAGCGGACAAGTGTTGCGCGGCAAGTGCTCCTCGACCTTGTCCGTTGCCCAATCGGCGCCCGAGCACAGACCAACGGGAATGCCGTCACAGGCAAGCACGATCTCCTCGGGCACGTAGACGCAGAACGAGCCCACGATCTTGGTGGCCTCGCCGGCCTCCTTCTTGTCGAGCATCTCCTTAATACGGCCGCTGTGGATGTTGGTGGCCACAAAGTCCAGGTAGGACGTGGACTTGGGGCGATTGTTCTGCGTC
Organism: Collinsella sp. AM40-7AC; assembly: GCF_003468125.1. Taxonomy (NCBI): domain Bacteria; kingdom Bacillati; phylum Actinomycetota; class Coriobacteriia; order Coriobacteriales; family Coriobacteriaceae; genus Collinsella; species Collinsella sp. AM40-7AC. Next base: position 197,005 of record NZ_QSGK01000003.1, read on the forward strand.
AAGAACATATCGCCGTACATCTGGCCCACGGCGCCCAGCAGCATGTCGTGGTCGGCAAGATTCATGCCGAGGCTCTCCCACATCGGATGGAAATCAAATTCTTCAGCCATGACGGTTCCCCTCTCGAACCAAATATGAATAGCTACGGTATTGCTGCACGGTGGGTGGCGAAAACCCAGCCGCGCCTAAACCCGGGATTTTGGGGAACCTGCTTTGCGGTCGATTATTTAGCTGTGCGTCGTCTCTCCCGGAGCCGTGAACATACTTGCTCATATGCGACTCCGAGCCATATACAGGGCGCGCGCGGCAACGCGGCGAATATATGTCGTCTGCGGCATGTGCGCACCCTCCTTTACAAGTTGAGGTCAACTATATCAACGGTCATCGACCATGCGAACACCGTTGACATTCGTACGACAGCGTCGTGTTCCGTCATTCAATAAATTATTATCTTGATTGATAAGAGTTTGTCATCCCTCATTCGGCGAACGGCAAAAACAAAGCCGCCGAGGCTTATATCCCCCGACGGCATTACCCGGCACTATCGACAAACCAAATGAATCCTGCTCGCATCAAAATGCATGCGCAGCGTCTCGCCTGCTTGCGGTAGCTCGTCGACAGGCATCCTCACCTTGTTGACCTTCCACTGCAGACGCGTGGACGCATCGATGCGCGGCACATCCAGCAGCACCAGCCGCTCAAAGCGCGAATCGCTCACACGGGCCACGTGCAAATCGTAGCTGTTGCGGCCCCGCTCAGCACGATTGTCAACATGGAAGTAGCTTGCGCGAATCCCCAGGTACGCCACATCATCGGGAACCTCGTGTCCCACGTTAAAGGTCATGCCCCAGTCGAGGGCCTCAACTTCTTCGTCGTCGATCTTGCGCGCTCGGCTTGTATTCTTGCAGCCCGTAAGGCGCAGTGCCGCCAACGTCTGCGGGCGGCGGACCACGTCCTCGACGGAGCCGATCTCCTCAACATGCCCGTCGTGCATCACGCAGATGCGCTCGCACAGACGGCACGCTTCGTCGATGTCGTGGCTCACGTAGAGCACGGTGCGGCTGCAGACATCGAACAGGTCGAGCATGTTCTGCTCGAGGGCGCTCTTAAGGTAGGCATCGAGCGCGCTCATGGGCTCGTCAAACATAAAGATGCCTGGGTGCGCCGCCACCATGCGCGCGAGCGCCACGCGCTGCTGCTGGCCGCCCGAAAGGCGCGCGGGATAGCGGTCGGCGAAATCGGCTAGGCCAAAGATGCCCAGGTAAGGCTCGGCAAGTTGCCTGCGCGCCGCGGCGTCGCCCGCATCCTTTACGCCGGCGCACACGTTATCGGCCACCGTCATGTTGGGAAAGAGCTGATAGTTTTGGAACAACAGAGCGCATTTGCGCTCCTGGGGCGACAGGTTGATGCCCGCCGCCGAATCAAAGAAGGTTACGCCGTTGACGACGATCTTGCCCTTGTCGGGCGTCTCCACGCCGGCAATGCAGCGCAAGGTGCAGCTCTTGCCGCATCCGGAGGCGCCGAGCAGCGCCACGCGCTCCTCGCCGGCTTCGAGTTGGATGTCGAGGGTGAACCCCGAATAGCGCTTTTTGATATCCAGAACAAGCGACATGGCTTATCGACCTCCCTTTGCGACCGTATCATCGCGCATGAGCTCGGCCAGCGCCTCGCGATCGATACGCAGCGCATCGCCGCCGACTGGGTCGAGCGAATCGGCCTGGCCACACAGCTGCTTGGCCTGTTTGCGCTCCGCGCGGGAGAGACCACGCTCGCGATACTTTTGCGAATGCGCCGTGTACATGTTGATGAATAGGATGACCAGGAAGCTGAACGCAATTACGACCACGACCCAAAAGAGGGCCACCGACGTATTGCCGCCCATCCACTCAAAGTAAATCGCAATGGGAATGGTCTGCGTAATACCGGCGTAGTTGCCCGCAAAGAACAGGGTGCAACCGAACTCGCCCATGGCACGCGCGAAGGCGAGCACCGTGCCGGCGGCGATGGAGGGCCAGCCGAGCGGCATCATGAGCTTGGCAAAGACGCGACGTTCGGACCACCCCAAGGTTCGCGCGGCATCGAGCATCTGCGTGTCAAGGCTCTCAAATGCTCCGAGCGCCGTGCGGTAGACCAGCGGAAACGACACAACGACGGCCGAAATGACCGCCGCGGGCCACGTAAAGACGATCGAGATGCCGTGCGCGATGAGCCACTGGCCCACCCCGGTCGAGCGGCCAAACAGCATGAGGAGCAGAAAGCCGCAGACCGTGGGCGGCAGCACCATAGGAATCGTAAAGACCGAATCGAGCAGGCCCTTGATGCGACTCGAGGTACCCATGGTCTTCCACGCGGCGAACAGACCCAGCGCAAAGGAGATCAGCAGGGCAAGGCCGCTCGTTTTAATGGACACCCAAAACGGGCGATAGTCGATGTCGCCTAAAAAGGAGGCCAGAGAGGTCAAGGGCCCCTGCTCATCCCGCAACACGACAGACGATGCTTCAACCATTTGAGCGCTATCAAGCCAACGCGCGCCGCCCTTGGCATCACCCGAGGCTGATGCAATCACCACATAGCGGTCCCCATCCTCACCGCGCTCGTCAAAGCCATAGGTATACCCGCCGGCATCAAACGTTGTTTCCGCCGTGACATACCAAGGAAGATCCACGTCCCCTAGCTGCGCGCCTCCCATGCAGTTTGCGCTGTCGAGCTCACAGACGAGGGCCTTGAGACCCGATACGCACTCGTTATCCTGCGGATCCAATCCATACTTCTCGACCGCCTTGGGCGATATCCACGCCACAACGCGATCGGCAGCAGGCGCCACTACAAGGTCCACGTCCGCGTCAACGGGAAACCGGTAGCCCTCAGGCTGGCCCTCCATAGCACGAGCGGTCCCCCTGGCCAACCGCTCAAAACCCTCGATCCCATAGGAAAGCCCATGAGCGGTCGCAGCAACCTGGGCCCCGTCCCCAGTGTCCCCAGCAAACGCAAATCCCGGCACCCAGCAAAGCGCGAAGGTCAAAGCACAGGCGACAAGCATGCGGAATCTATTAAGCACGAAAAGCTCCAAGCGAATACAAGGACGGAGTGAAACACAAAACGATGGAATTATCGCGCCAAGCCGCACTACGCGGAAAGCTCAAAGCCGTACTTAGCCCAAATCTTCTGCGCCTTCTTGTTGGTCAGACAGAAGTCGATGAACGCCTTGGCCTCGTCGGCGTGCTCGGAGCTCTCGGCAACGGCACCCGGGTACACGATGGGCTTGTGCGAATCCTCGGGGCACACGAAAGCCTCCTCGATGCCCTCGTAGCGGAAGATATCGGAGCTGTAGACAAAACCGGCCACGCAGTCGCCTGTGGACACATAGGCGGCGGCGGTACCAACTTTGTCGGCCAGTGCGACCTTGTCGGCGATCTCGGGAGCGTACTCGCCGTCGTCGCCCTCGGCGCCGGTATAGAGGCCCACGGAGGCCAGGGCCTGGTTGGCGTACTTGCCGGCGGGAACGGTCTTGGCATCGCCAATGGCGATCTTGCCGTCCAGATTCGCGACGTCGGCGATGGCCTCGACCTTGGTGTCGGAGCCCTCAGCGCGAATGATCACGAGGTCGTTGACGAACATATCCTCACGCGTGTCGGCATCGACGAGCTCGGCGGCCTCGGCGTCGTCCATGGTGCCCTTGGAAGCGGTGATGAGTACGTCGACCGCAGCACCGGCACGCATCTGCTCGACAAGGTCGCCAGACGCCTTAAACTGCGTGTCGGCAAACGTGGTCCCGGTCTGCTCGGTGTAAAGCTCTTGGACCTCGGGCAGAGCCTTCTCGAGCGAGTTGGCGGCAAAGACCTGCAGCTCGACGGTTTCCTTCTTGGAAGATGCCTTGGCGGATCCGGCATCGGAGCCAGTCGACTCAGGTGCCTTATTGCCGGAGCACCCGGCAAGGCCAAGGCCGGCAGCGGCAACAGCAGAAAGCGAGACGAATCCGCGGCGAGAAACCATATCGAACATGTTCAACCCTTTCGAACGGTACGCCCGGGCGCCCACCGCGAGCTTTGTTCTGTTACTAGATTATACTTTCGCGCGAATAATATCAGTTATAAAGATTTCTCGTCTGATAATTTTCTTTTATCAATAACCACGAGACGGCCCGCACTGTCGCTGCATAAAAAAGGCGGAGCAGCCCGTAAGGTCGCCCCGCCGCAGGTAAACCGCTTAGTTGGCGTGCCCGCCGCCCGCCGTCATCTGGGCCGCATGCTCCAGCTGGTCGCTCACGGCCTCCCAGCTTTCGCGGGCCGCTTTCGTGGATCCCGGAAAGTTGATGACAAGCGTATACCCACGCTGCATGCACACAGCGCGCGAGAGCATAGCGCGGCGCGTCTTGGTCATGGAGTACGCACGGATTGCCTCTGCAATACCCGGCACATCGCGGTCGCAGACGGCACGCGTCGCCTCAGGCGTCACATCGCGCATCGAAAGCCCCGTGCCGCCGCAGGTGAGCACGACATTGGCGTGGCACTCATCGGCGGCTTCCACAATGGCATCACCGATTTCGCTGACGTCGTCGCGCACGACCGCATGTGAGGCGACCGTCCAGCCCTGCGCCTCGATAAGCTCCTCGAGTGCAGCTCCAGCCTCGTCCTGGGCAAGATCGCGCGTATCCGAGCACGTCACGATCGAAATCTTCAGTTCCATAGCATTCCTCCTACAACACGGCGTCCTCGGGCAGGTCGACGCGAACAACGTCCACGACATCGCCCGCCTTGAGCTCACACGGCCCTTCGTCAATACGCAGCAGACAGTTGGCCCGCTGCATCGTGCCGAGCAGCGCCGAATTCTGCGTCTTGGCCTCGGTCACCAACAGCTCACCGGTCTCGGGGTCACGCAAAACCGTGGCGCGATCGAAGAAGCAGCGATGCTGTCGCTTTTTCACGCCGTGCGTGAGCGTCGCCTGCTGTACGGGACGCACGCCCTCGGCAAAGCCGCGCATCTTGCGGATCGCCGGACGGGCAAGCATCTCAAAGCCTACATACGCCGCGGCCGGATTGCCTGAAAGCCCTAGGTAGGGCTTACCCCCGAGCAAGCCAAACGTGATGGCCTTGCCCGGACGCATCGAGATGCGATCGAACAGTACCTCGCCCTCGCGCCGGACGAGCGCCGTCACGTAGTCGTAGTCGCCTGCCGAGGCGCCACCGCTCGTAATGACAAAATCGCACTCCTGCGCGGCGCGATGCACCAGCTCGGCAATCGCCTGCTCATCGTCGGGCGCAATGCCGTAGAACACGGGCTCAGCGCCGGCATCGAGTGCTTCGGCCATCAACGCCGAGGAGTTGGAATCGCGAATCTGACCGCGCGCCGGCACCTTACTCGGTGCGACCAATTCCGTACCCAGCGAGATGATGCCCACACGTGGGGCAGCGTGCACCTTCACGCTCGCGTATCCGGCGCTTGCCAGCAGACCCGCGCCCGCCGGAGCCACGACCTCGCCGGCGTGCATCACAGCATCGCCGGCATGGGCCTCCTCGGCGGCAGAGCGAACGTTCTCCCCCACCTTGGCAGGCGCCGAGAAGCGAACGTGCGAGCCCTCGTTGCCATCGCCGTCAAGCACGTCGACGATCTCGTATTTCACTACGGCGTCAGCACCCTCGGGCACCGGCGCGCCTGTCATAATGCGGACCGTCTCGCCCACGCCGACCACGCCCTCAAAGACATGGCCCGCTGCCTCGTGCCCCACGACGGAGAGCGTCACCGGAGTGTCATCGGTGGCCGCAGCAAGATCGGCCGCACGCACGGCATATCCGTCCATAGCGCTGTTGGCAAACGGCGAAATGTCGATATCGGCCACCGCGTCCTCGGCCAAGGGAAGACCGGCGGCCTGCCACACGGGAATCTCGACGAGATCGGTCGGAGCAACGTGCGACAGGACAATCGACTGTGCGTCATCCAGCGGAATGAGTTTCTCTGCCATATGCACCTCTTAATGCCACGGCGCACAACAGGGACGCCGATTCTTTATGCTTGTCTCAGTATAATCCCCCGACGCACGACCGCGACTTGGCCTGTGCCCGCAAATACACCTGTCGGTTGTAGGCCGCGAAACAGAATGGAAACCAACCCACCGGCTCGTCGCGTTTACCGCGTTTTATAATGCTCGTGTTGCAACCCAAAAGAGGAACGTATGGCTTTTACCGACAAACCCGAAAGCGCAAACGAGGCGCGGGATCATTCCCAGCCGCTCGACGACGGCGGCTTTTTCTCCCTTAACGACGTCATCATGGCAGGCAGGCAACAGCTCACCCGCTCTGAGCATCTCTTGGCTGCCGACACGCGCCGCAACGCCCGCAACCTACTTGCGAGCGCCAAGTTGCTCGTGCTCGTCGTCATCGTCTCGCTCGCCATGGGCGTTGCCGCTTGGGCGTTTTTGGCCTCGCTGAATATCGCGACCGACTATCGCAAGCACCATGCGTGGATTTACGCGCTGCTTCCCGTTGTGGGCGTTGCCACCGCATGGGTGTACAAAAACCACGGCCTCGCCGCCAAGCGTGGCAACAACCTGGTCATCGACTCCGCTCTGGGCACACGCCTCATCCATATGCGCATGGCCGTCCTCACCTTCGTCTGCTCCACGCTCACGCACCTAACGGGCGGATCGGCCGGTCGCGAGGGAGCCGCGGTGCAGATTGGCGGCACCATCGCCAGCAACATCTCGAGCCTCGCCCACCTCAAAAAGCATGACCACCACGACCTCATGCTCGCCGGCATCTCGTCGGCCTTTGGCGCCGTATTCGGTTCGCCCCTTGCCGGAGCCTTCTTTGGCATGGAGATGTGCTTTATCGGCAAGATCGACTACACCGCGGGCATCTACTGCCTGGTCGCCTCGTTTACCGGCTACTTTACATCACTCGCCCTGGGTACCGAGTACGAAGCGAATGTCATCGCCAGCGTTCCCAACATGACACCACGGACGGTTGTCATCGTTGTTATCAGCGCAATTATCTTCGGCCTGACGGCACGCCTCTTTGCCTGGTCGGTTCGAACCGTCAAGAGCCTGTACGGTCGCTTTATCACCAATTACCTCGTCCGCGCACTTATAGGCGCACTCGTGGTTTTGGCCGCCTATGCCCTCCTCGACGCCTGGGACTACGCCGGCCTTTCCACGTGGCTTTCCGGCGCCGGATTTGCAGGCAACACCACCCTGGCGGACGCAGTCATCAAATTGGTCGTCACAGCGCTTACCCTGGGCGCGGGCTTCCAAGGCGGCGAGGTCACGCCCCTGTTTGGCATCGGTGCGGCACTCGGTGGCTGGATCGGTTGCCTTACCGGGCTCGACCCCAGTTTTCTGGCGGCTCTCGGCATGCTCGGCGTGTTCTGCGCCGGCCTCAACGTGCCCATCACCACCTGCATGATGGCCATCGACCTGTTCCATGGAACGGCCGCGGGCTTCTTTGCCATCGTGGCCTTTATCAGCTATCTCGCCGGCGGACACCGCGGCGTGTACCCCGCCCAGCGCATCATCTCACCCAAGCGCCGTTCGCTTATTGTGGACGAGGGCGGAACGGTAGCGGATGCTATCGAGCGCCACAACGACCTGATAGAGTAGACGTTAGTATTCGCCGTGCAGCCACAATCGGGGGTAATTCGACCTGAGCGCGACCGCACTGTCATGTCACACGCCGGGAGTCGCCCCATGCACGCAACTGATTTTGGTCGCACGCTCATCATCGCCAACCCCGCCGCCCAGTCGGGTGCGGCGCGCGAGGTCGCTGAGCGCCTGCAGCGCTTTTTAGACATGACCGCGCGCTCATCCCAGTTTGACCTGGTGCTGACCGAGCGCATGGGACATGCCAAGGAACTTGTCGCGCAGGCCCAAGGCTACCGCACCGTTATCGCCCTCGGCGGCGACGGCGTGATCCATGAGGTCGTCAATGGACTCATGACGCAAGAAGAAGCGGTTCGACCGGCGCTTGCCGTCCTGCCCGTAGGCTCCGGCAATGATTTTGCCCAGACCCTCGGTATCGACGATTTCTCCGGCAAAGATTTTGGCGCCCTGCTCACCTGCGAGCTGCAGCACCAGGATATCGGACGCATTCGCTCATGGAATCCCGCAAGCGGAAGCGGCGAGGCCTCGGTGGAGTACTACGGCCAGACGCTCTCGGTCGGCATCGATGCCGCCATCGGCCTGGGCACCACCGAGCTGCGCAAAAAGACCGGCTTGACAGGCGCTCCGCTCTACACCCTCTCGGGACTTGAGCAGTTTGGCCTGCGCTATCGCAACTACCCCATGACGGTCAGCTTTGACAGCGCGCCCGCCGAGCGCGTGAGGGCGATCATCATGGCGATTCAGCTGGGCCCCACGTATGGCTCGGGCTATCGCATCTGCCCCGATGCCGACCCCTGCGACGGCATGCTCGACGTCTGCTACGCCTGCGGCCCCGTCCCTCGTGCGGTTGCCCTGCCTATGTTTCTTTCGGCCAAGGACGGCCACCATACCAAGTTGCCGCCGGTTCGTATGCGCCGCTGCCGCCATGCCGAGCTCACCTTCGAGCAGCCCGATTACCCCATCCAGGCCGACGGCGAGCCCGTTGTCGCCTCGCGCATTGAGGTCGACGTCCTCGGCGGCGCCCTCGATGTCTGGCACCCAACCCGCTAGCCACCTTAAGTTGCGGTGAAATAGGGACTGTTTATGCAGCAAAAGCCGCAAAACAGTCCCTATTTCACCGCAACTTATGAGGAGGCTATTCGTCGCTGCCCGGTTTGCGACGGTTGGCCTTTTTAATGGCGTTGAAGTGCTTGTCATTGAGCCTGCGCTGGCGTGAGCGCTGAGGCACCTTGGTCTTTACGCGTCGGCGCGGTGGACGCCCGCGACGCTCAAGCTCAGCGCGCAGCTTACGCAGGCAGCTGCTACGGTTTTGGAACTGACTGCGGCTCTCGCGCGCTGTCACGGTAATCCCCGAAGGGATATGTTTCATGCGTACCGCCGAGTCCGTCGTGTTCACGCCCTGTCCGCCCGGACCTGTCGCGCGAAACACCTGCACCTCGCAATCGCGCGCCAACTCCTCGACCGACATCTCGGCATAGCGCGCATACTCGCGCCATCCCATCTTGTTCTCATCCATATCAACACCTCCCCTCATAAAAAATGTGACAAAGGGAAAGTCCCTTTGTCACATCGCATACCAATCGCTTGTGTTGCGCGCTTAGGCGAAGGTGATCTCGCCGGTATCGCAGTCCATATCGGCGATGCGGGCTAGGCTCTCAACGCGGAAGCCGCGCTCGCGGAGCTTATCGCCACCGCCCTGGAAGCCCTTCTCCACCGCAATGCCAATACCGGACACCTCGGCACCCGCAGCCTCGCAGATCTTGATAAGGCCCTCGAGCGCGCAGCCGTTGGCCAAAAAGTCGTCGATGATCAGGACCTTGTCGCCCTCGGACAGGAAGCGCTTGCCGACGATGACCGGGTACTCCTTCTGCTTGGTAAAGGAGTAGATGGTCGTGGCATACTGCTCGCCGTCAAGGTTGATGGACTGGGCCTTCTTGGCAAAGACCACCGGCACGCCCCCAAAATGCTGGGCTGCAATGCAAGCCATGCCAATGCCCGAAGCCTCGATCGTCAGGATCTTGTTGATCTCGACACCCTCGAACAGACGGGCCCACTCGGCGCCCATGTGGTCGAACAGCTCAACGTCGCATTGGTGGTTGAGGAAGGCATCAACCTTAAGGACGTTACCGGCCTTTACGATGCCGTCATGGCGAATACGATCCTCAAGCTCCTGCATGGCGCAACCCCTTCTCGCGGCAACGATACCGCGCGATTAATAAACGTTGTTCGATAGTCTACCACGGACCGACCCCCGACCGCCCCACAAGCCGTATCGCACCATAAAGCTGCAAGACCAGTAGACAGGCCCGATTCGTGGCAGACAGCCTCCCAACACGCTAATGCCGGGTGCGCGTCCTCACCAAACGTACCAATGTGAGCGCAAAGCCCACGGTAGCAACGGCCATCAGCACGTAGAATACCAAACGGAAGCCAAAGAGGAACACGTCCGGACGACCCGCCACATAGCTCGTGACCGTCTTGCCCATCGCCGCGCTCGTCTGTCCATACAGGATGCGCGACGCCGCATTAATACCCAGCGCTATGCCCGCATAGCGCGCCAAGCTGCTCAAGCTGCCCGCAAAGCCAAGCGCCTCACGCGGAGCCGAACCCATATACAGCGAATTATTGGGACTCTGGAAGATCGACGTGCCGCACGACATAAACGCGACGCAGCACACGATCATCAAGATGGAAGAGTGCTCGTCAAGCGTGCTCACCGCAAAGAGACCGCACACGTACACGCCCAGGCCAACGGCCGTGGGCGCTTCACAACCAACACGGTCGGACACCGAGCCCGAAAGCGGGCCCACAAAGGCATTCACGACCGGCATCGCCAAAAACAACAGGCCGGAGATATCGGAGCTAAAGCCGTGGGCATCCTGAAAGTAGAACGGCAGCACAAACTCGGAGGCACCGATACCCACGAACACGATAAGCATGCAAGCCAGGTTAATCGTGAAAGCCGAGCTCGCAAAGCAGCGACGCGCCGCCTCTGTCAACGGCATAGGGCGTTCGCCAGCCTCCGGCTTCACATGCGGCAGCGTATAGAGTCCCACGATAAACGAGATTACGCCAATGGGCAGATTGATAAGGAAGATGCTCTCCCAGGGAAAGCTCGCCACCAGCACGCCGCCGAGCACGGGGCCGCACATCATGCCAAGAGCCACAAAGGTCGCCAGAATGCCCATGGCACGGCCGCGCTCACGCGCCGGAAACGACTCGGTGATGATGCCCATATTGTTGGCCATCGCGGCGGCACAGCCAATGCCCTGCACGAAACGCGCCAAGATAAGCACCTCGAGCGAAGCCGAAAGCCCGCAAAGCAACGAGCCACCCGTAAAGACGATTACACCAAGCTGGAACACATTCACCTTGCCGCGCACATCGCCCAAGCGGCCAAACGGCAGCATGGCGACGCACGTCGCGAGCAGATACACCGAGCTCACGAGCTGAATGCGGTCGAGACCCACCCCCAGCTCCTTTTGCATCACTGGGAGCGCCACCGTCACGATGCTCGCATCCAGACACGCCATAAAGGTCATGACGAGCACGGTGAACAGAATCGCCCATTTATTCTTACCGTGGGTGTCGCCCTCTAGGGCAATGTGTTCGCGGCGCAGCTGCTCGGCAGTTTTCTCCATGTATATCCTTTCTATCGTGCAACGCAAAAACGGGACCCCAATCGCCTACAAACGGACACGATCGGGGTCCCGCCTACGGAATCGGAACTATGAGGACGTCGTCAGCCGAAAAGCCGTCCCACGCCTAGCACGCACGCTAGCCTAGCACTGCTCGAGCGCCTGCTCAAGGTCGGCAATCAGATCGGCCGTGTCCTCGAGGCCGCACGACAGGCGCACCATGTCGGCGGAGATGCCGCAGGCGATGAGCTCCTCATCGTTCATCTGACGATGCGTGGCGTTTGCCGGATGCAAGCAGCAGGTGCGCGCATCGGCCACGTGCGTGGCGATCTGGGCGAGCTTGAGGCTCTTCATAAAGGTCTCGGCCGCCGCGCGACCACCGTTAAAGCCAAAGCTCACAACGCCGCAGGTACCGTTGGGCATGTACTTCTGAGCGATGTCATAGTACTTATCGCCCTCCAGGCCCGGATAGCTCACAAAGCGTACCTTGGGATGGCTCTGCAGGAACTTGGCAACGGCCAGGCCGTTCTCGCAATGACGCGGCATGCGCACGTGCAGGCTCTCGAGCGAGCTGTTCAAGAAGAAGGCCGCCTGCGGGTTCTGCATGGGGCCGAGGTCGCGCATAAGCTGCGCGGTGGCCTTGGTAATAAAGGCGCCCTCGCGACCGAACTTCTCGGCATACGTCACGCCGTGGTAGCTCTCGTCGGGTGTGGTAAGACCCGGGAACTTGTCCGCATGGGCCATCCAGTCAAACTGGCCGTGGTCAACGATCACGCCGCCCAGGTAGGCAGCATGTCCATCCATGTACTTGGTGGTGGAGTGCGTAACGATGTCGGCGCCCCACTCAAAGGGACGGCACATCACGGGCGTCGGGAAGGTGTTGTCGACCATCAGCGGCACGCCGTGGTCATGCGCGGCCTTGGCAAAGCGCTCAATATCGAGCACGGCAAGGGCGGGGTTGGCGATCGTCTCGCCAAAGACAAGCTTGGTGTTGGGCTGGAAGGCTGCCTCGAGCTCCTCGTCGGTGCAGTCGGGGGCAACGAACGTGCAGGTCAGACCCATACGCTCCATGGTATGGGCAAGCAGGTTGTAGGTACCGCCGTAGATGGCAGAGCTTGCGACCACGTGGTCGCCAGCACCGGCAACGTTAAAGATCGCGAGGAAGTTCGCCGCCATGCCCGAGCTCGTGAGCATCGCAGCGGTACCGCCCTCCATCTCGCAAATCTTGGCGGCAACCAGGTCGCACGTGGGGTTCTGCAGACGGCTGTAGAAATAGCCCGACTCCTCCAGGTCGAACAGCTTGCCCATATGCTCGGACGTGTCATACTTCCACGTGGTTGACTGGTAGATAGGCACCTGACGCGGCTCTGCATCACCCGGGCGATAACCGCCCTGAACACACGTCGTACCGATGGTCTGCTCGCTCATATCCAACTCCCTTACTTGGGTTTTGTTTTATTCGGTTCACGATACCGCTACCGCACACCCCTCTCAACCCATCCCGCCAATAGGTTATGGGACAAATTAATCAGGTTTATTTGTCCCAAATCTTAAGAAAGCGTTCGATGGCGAAAAACAATGAGATATGCACTGCAGTCTCGACAAGCGAATGCGACGGCAAGGGTACCATAGGCGGGTACACCGCAATCAAGGAGACACCGATGAAGCAAATCGATACGGCCCAGCTCGACGCCGCCGCCTGCCAAGCTCAGGCTGCCGAGTACCACGCCCGCGGCTTTAACTGCGCCCAGGCTGTCGCTTGCACGCTCGCGCCCGCTGTGGGGCTCGACCCCCAGGTCGCCTTTACCCTCACCGAGGGCTTTGGCGCCGGCATGGGCGGCATGACCGAAACCTGCGGCGCCATCTCGGGCGCCGTGGCCATCATGGGCTTTGCAATGAGCGACGGCATGGAAAACCCCAAGACCAAGGGCCAGACCTACAAGCTGTCGCGCGAAATCGCCAAGCGTTTTGGCGAGAAGAACACGACAACCGTCTGCGGCACGCTCAAGGGCATCGGATCGGATAAGGGTCCGCTCCGCAGCTGCCCCGGCTGCATCGACGATGCCGTCGAGATCGCCTGTGATGTGCTAAAGCAGCTCGCCGAGTAATCGACAGCAACAGTAAAACGACGGCCGGCGCGCTTAGGATCCATCCAAAAGCACGCCGGTCGTCGCCGTTAGAACTCGGCAAATTCGGGAGCTCCGACCTCAATCTCCTCACGCCCCGCCATAAGCTCGCGCATCTTAGCACAAAACGGCTCCTGCTCCCCCTCTTTAAACACTAAATGAATCGTAACGGCATCCGCGTAATCGGTATCCGAAACCTTGGCACCCGAATCCTGCGCCAAACGAAGTACCTGCTCGTACTGCGAATAGGCCACATGCACGTCAACCGGCACGACGCTTGTCATCTCGACGATTTGCCCGGCCTCCCGAGCAGCCGCCACCGCCTCCTGTGTCGCCGCCGTATAGGCTCGTACCAAGCCACCAGGCCCTAACAGCGTGCCACCAAAATAGCGCGTCACAACGCAGCATACGTTTTTAAGTCCCGCACCGCGCAGCACCTCGAGCGTCGGCATTCCGCTCGTGCGGCTCGGCTCACCATCATCGCTCTGACGCTCACGTCCATCGACCAAAATCCACGCGGGAACATTGTGTCGAGCGTCGTAATGACGCTTTCGAACCATCTCGATAAAGGCATTCGCCTCATCCTCGGACTCAATATGGACCAGCTGGGCAATAAACCGGCTCTTGCGGTCCACAAACTCGCCCGAAGCCTCAATATTCGATTGCAGAGTAAAATAGCTGTCCAACAAAGCCCCTCAACAACAAGCAAAGCAACAAACAGCCTCAATAATACGGCAAAGGGTGTACCGTTGCCCTCGCCAACAAGAACGGAAACGCCAATGATGCCGTCACCAACAGCGAGACGGCGTCAGCTGAGTCGATTTGGCCCGAAAGAGGAGGGAGCACGCCTTATGGCGGCGACCGACGAATGAGCGACAAATCGGCCAGCTGACGCCGTCGCAGCGTCAACAAGAAAGCTGAGTGGGCCTATAAGCCGGGTTCTGTCGTGAACGGTCATTTATCTTGTCTGCACGTTACCATGCAGCTCCACGCACGCTACCCGAACGCGGACCGGGCCGGCCCATAGCGTTCCTATTCGCGCTTGCTCCGGATGGGGCTTGCCAAGCCGCCGTGTTGCCACGACGCTGGTGGTCTCTTACACCACCGTTTCAGCTTTTCCCTTTACGCCTTGCGGCGCAGGTGGGAGTCTTCTTTTCTGCGGCGCTTTCCGTCGGATCACTCCGCCCGGCCGTTAGCCGGCATCCCGCCCTCTGGAGCCCGGACTTTCCTCACGCGTGCTGCAAGCAGCACATCGCGCGACCGTCTGGCCCACTCAGCAGTGCAAGAGTGTAGCACACCGTTGCCGCAGGCAATGGCACAACACAAGCGTTCGACACGATAAACCAAGAACCACGCTATGCAGTACAATAGACTTGTCGATGGGCAACGTCGTCAGTCGAAACGACCGCGCTCCGCACCCCTCCGTCTACTCGGTGCGTTCCCGCCTCCTCCCCGAGGCGGGATGTCGGCATATTTTATGCACCGATAACCAAATAGCAAACAGATAGCCCGGCATCATCGTGCACCACAGCTGCAAATGCAAAAAGGGACCCGTCCATTGCGGACGGATCCCTTAAAACAAGTGATCGTCAAACCGATTTACTCGGCGTCGGTCTCCTCGTCCTTCTTCTCGGAAGGCAGCGGGGTGACCTCAATCTCGACGCCCAGAGTCTCAGCAGCGGACTTCATGGACAGGGAGATACGACGACGGTCGAGGTCGATCTCCATGACCTTGACCTGAACCTTGTCGCCCACGTGGGTGACCTGAGAAGGCTGATCGACGTGCTTGTTGGCCATCTCGGAGATATGCACCAGGCCCTCGATGCCCTCGCCCAGGTCGACGAAAGCGCCGAACGGGACAAGCTTGGTCACAGTGCCCTCGACGATAGCACCGACGGGGTACTTCTTGACCAGTGCGCGCCACGGATCCTCGGTGGTCTGCTTGAGACCCAGGGAGATACGCTCGCGGTTGAGATCGACGTCGAGAACCTCGACCTCGACCTCCTGGCCGACCTTGACAACCTCGGAAGGATGGTTGACGTGGTTCCAGGAGAGCTCGGAGATGTGGATGAGGCCGTCGATGCCGCCGAGGTCGACGAAGGCGCCGAAGTCGACGATGGAGGAAACGGTGCCCTGGAGACGCATGCCAGACTTGAGCTTGGACAGGATCTCGGAGCGCTCGGCCTTACGGGACTCCTCAAGCACGACACGACGGGAGAGGACAACGTTGTTGCGGTTGCGGTCCATCTCGATGACGCGGGCCTCGATGCGGGTGCCCATGTAGGAGGTGAGGTCCTTGACACGACGGAGGTCGACGAGGGAAGCGGGCAGGAAGCCACGCAGGCCGATGTCGAGGATCAGGCCGCCCTTGACAACCTCGATAACCTCGCCCTCGACGTTCTCGCCGGAGTTGAACTTCTCCTCGATGCGGTTCCAAGCACGCTCGTACTCGGCACGCTTCTTGGACAGGACCAGACGACCGTCCTTGTCCTCCTTCTGGAGAACCAGGGCCTCGATGGGATCACCGAGTGCAACGATGTCTGCAGGGTTAGCGTCCTTGCGGATGGACAGCTCGCGGACCGGGATAACGCCCTCGGACTTGAATCCGATGTCAACGAGCACCTCGTCATGCTCGATCTTAACGACAGTGCCGTTAACGAGATCGCCCTCATCAAAGTCGGTAATCGTACCGTCGATGAGGTTGTTCATCTCCTCCTCGTTGACATCGTCAAGAGAGAAAATGGACGAGTTCTGAATCTCACTCAAAGGTGGACCCCTTTCGAACTACGGGGCCCCGATTGCTAGGACCTACAGAAGGGTGCGACAAGCACACAACGTTTAGGAACACTCGGGAGCCGACAGATACTGATGTGACGCTTATGCAATCACGTTCGTATAGGTTACGGGGAAATGGGTTCGATTTCAAGCGTGAACTGCCATTTTTTACTCGTGTGGAGACTTTTTCGTAATCTTATGGACAGCTGTCTCCACAACTTGACGATAAGCAGTTTTCCCATACGCCTTTAGGGTAAAGTATCCGGAGCCAACGATTCTGGAACGATTTATCGAGAAAGGTGCCCGCGTGCTCAAAGCAGTCGTTTTCGATATGGACGAGACGCTTCTTAGCATTAACCTCAACGCATTCATCCTTCGCTATTTTAAGGATGTCTCGTCGATGCTCGCGGACATCGGGCGACGCAGCCGCGGTGGCACGATGGCACGCCTGGGCACGATTCTGGTCGATCTCAACGCCAATCGTAGAAGCGGCACGGATAATCGCACCAATCTGGAGTTCTACCAAGAAGAGGTTGAGCGCCGGTGCGGCATTTGCCTCTCGGACCCACTTATCTACGAGGCGTTTACCTACTACGATCACGAAGTTCTGCCGTACAAGAACGACGACATGATCAACGCGAAAGCCATGCCGGGTGCGCACGCCGCGCTTCAGGCGGTACAGGACGCAGGGCTGCGCTGCGCGCTCTTCACCAACCCCAGCTTTCCTCAAGGCGCCATCGAGTGCCGCATGGGCTGGGGCGACCTGGCCGACGCCCCCTTTGAGCTCGTCACGCACATGGGAAACGCCACCCGCTGCAAGCCTGATGCCACCTACTATCTAGAGCAGCTTCAGGTGATGGGACTCGAACCGCACGAGGTCCTTATGGTGGGCAACGATCCCAAACGCGACTTCCCTAGTCCCGCCTGCGGCATTCAGACTGCCTATGTAGGCCAGGGCAAGCCCAACCGAGTCACCTGGCGCGGAACCATGGAAGGCTTCGCCCGCGACTTTAACGCCGTAGTAGAAGCCTTCTACGAACACCAAGTAGCCGACGAACTGTCCTAGCACACTTGGGTTTTGCCGATCATGATGTTGAGGATCTCGACGTCGGTATCTTTCATGCCCACACGGCCTACGTAGCCCATACTGGCGATTGTCTGCTCAACGGTATCCTGGATCAGGCCCTCGCCGGCACGGAAGCCGCGGCCTTGCATGGCCATATCGTGACCCAAAATCGCCGCATCAACGGCAGCGGAAATCTTGGCGGCGCAACTTGCCTTGGCGCCATCGCACACGATGCCGCCCACGTTACCGAGCGTATTGGAGACCGTCGCACCGATTTGCTCGCGCGTGCCACCGCACAGCCAGGTAATCGCAGCGCCGGCGCCACACGCGGCGCAAATAGCACCGCAAAACGCCGAGAGCGCACCGATATAGCTCTTGATATGCACGGCAATGAGATCGGACAGCATCACGGCGCGCACCAGGCGGTCGTGGTCGCAGCGCAGGTACTCGGCATACTCCATAACGGGCAGTGCGCAGGTAATGCCCTGGTTGCCCGAGCCACACACAATGGCGACCGGCAGCGCGCAGCCGTTCATGCGGGCGTCGGACCCGGCGGCGGCACGGGCACGGGCACGGCAGGCAACGTCATCGGCACGAGCACCCAGCAGCGTACGGCCAACCTCGGCACCCCAAGCGTGCGCCAGACCCTCGGCGCTGATCGCGCCGTTCAGCTCGATCTGACGCTCAACGGCAGCGCGAGCGCCCTCAATGTCGCCGTCCTCGATAAAGTCGACAATGGACTCAATCGACATGGGCGTATCGGCATTATCTGCTGCCCGCTCGGCCACCACGCGCTCGGCGCAGGCGGCACACTCCCCCGCCGACTTGCCGCACACCGGAATACCGTCGAGCGTATGGCACGTGACATTGGTGTGGTGGTCGGTAATCTCGACGACCGCGGTATGGCCCCCGGCCGTGGCAGTCACCTTGATGTAGAGGTTGGGCACACCCTCGACAAGCGATACACCGCAGTAACCGGCATCGGCGAGGAGCTCGGCCACGCGAGCACGATCTTCGTCGTTAACGCTCTCGAGCACCTCGAGCGTGCTCTTGGCGTCACCGCCCACGGCACCCAGCACGGCTGCCGCTTCAATACCGTGCATACCGCCCGAGTTGGGCACGGTCACGCTCTTAACGTTCTTGATGATGTTGCCCGAGCAGGCAACGTCCATATGATCGGGTTCGCAACCGAGCGTCTGGCTCGCCAGCGCCGCTGCATAGGCAACGGCAATAGGCTCGGTGCAGCCGAGCGCACAGACAAGCTCGTGGTTCAAAACGTCGCAAAACGCGGCATCACGAAGGGAATCGGTAGGCATAGGTATCTCCTGCTTACATAACGAACTGGGCTCTCGATAAAAGTTAGCTCTTTTATTTGATAACAATGCATCAAAAACCGCAACCATAGTTCCGGCAGACGGCGCTCGAGCGCAAACTGACGGCATTCATTCATGAGAAGCCGGTCTTGTTGCCTGCTAAAACGTTTGACCAAAAAACGCTCGAGCGTTTACGTAAAAGTCGCGCTATCATGCAGACGAACGCGGTAAACACCTTTAGCATTTGCGCCGCACAGACCAGAGAGGAACCATCCATGAAGATCGGTATCGGTAACGACCACGCCGC
Source organism: Collinsella sp. AM40-7AC (assembly GCF_003468125.1). Classification (NCBI taxonomy): domain Bacteria; kingdom Bacillati; phylum Actinomycetota; class Coriobacteriia; order Coriobacteriales; family Coriobacteriaceae; genus Collinsella; species Collinsella sp. AM40-7AC. The sequence goes on from NZ_QSGK01000003.1 coordinate 215,821, forward strand.
CGTCGAGCTCAAGAACATCATTTCCGAGCACCTGAAGGAGCGCGGCTGCGAGGTCGTGAACTTTGGCACCGACACCTCCGAGAGCTTCGACTACCCCATCGCCGGTTACAAGGTGGGCAAGGCCGTTGCCAACGGTGACGTCGACCTGGGTATCCTGATCTGCGGTACCGGCGTCGGGATCAGCCTGGCTGCCAACAAGGTCGAGGGCGTACGCGCCGTCGTGTGCTCCGAGCCCTTCAGCGCCAAGCTCTCGCGCATGCACAACAACACCAACGTGCTCGCCTTTGGCGCCCGCGTCGTGGGCTCCGAGCTCGCCAAGATGATTGTCGACGAATGGCTCGACGCCGAGTTTGAGGGCGGCCGCCACGAGCGTCGCGTTAATCTCCTCAACGAGATCGACCAGACCCGCGGACTAAAGATTGTCGACGAGGCCTAAAGACTTACAAAGCCATACGCTAGCGCCAGCCCCCGCCCGGAAGAAACATCCGGACGGGGGCTCTTTAGTAGTTTTCTATGCGTTTACCAAAAATCTACCGGAATAAAAGGGCGCCGCGGTTGGAATTCCGCGGCGCCCAAGCCACACGCTAACAGCTTTAAGGAGTCAAAGCTGGTTTAGCCAAAGAAGCGCTTGATCTCGATCTCGGCGTTCTCCAGGCAGTCGGAACCGTGGATCACGTTGGCGTTGACATCGACAGCGAAGTCGCCGCGGATGGTGCCAGGAGCAGCATCAAGCGGGTTGGTAGCGCCCATAAGGGTGCGCATCTTGGAAACAGCGGAGAGACCAGAAACGACCATCTTGACGACCGGACCGCTCGTCATAAAGTCGCAGAGACCGCCAAAGAAGGGCTTGTCGGCCAGATGGGCGTAGTGCTCCTCGACGGTAGCGCGCTCGAGCGTGGTCATCTCCATGCGCTCGATGACAAGGCCGCTGCGCTCAATACGAGCAACGATCTCGCCGATCTTGCGGTCGCGCACGGCGTCGGGCTTAATCATGATGAAGGTCTTCTCGATAGCCATAAGGTAGCCTTTCAAGTAGGTTCGCGCGTGCCCAAGTCCCATTCCGGCACCCGCCTGGACTGCATCGTAACAGAGTTTTAGCTGCAGTTAAACAAAAAGCTGTTTATTGAAACGCTGCAATTTATTAAAGCGCTCCATATGTGTCACTTCTGTTTCGAAGCCCGATTAGAGTACCATCCGACCGCCCATCAACCACATCGAACAGAGCAGACGGTCGGTTGCCACCCGCGAACGTACCCCCTTCACAACCTGCCCAAAGGTCCTACAGAAGTTCTCGACAAGCCCCTCCCCCATAGCAACAAAATACGGACGCCCACATCAGCAGACGCCCGTAAAGCAAAAAACGATTCCTCAATAAATGGCAAAAACGGCTTCGGCCAAACCCTTATTTTATCCCGTGGCCCATCTCGACGACCTTGGTCAGCGATCCAAACACGCCCTCGTCGGCCACGAGCTGCGCCTCGGCACGCTGCAGCTGCACGGCAACGGCGGCAGGGGCGGTACCGCCCTCGGTCGTACGCGCGGCGACAATCGACGGGATGTCGAGCGCCTCGGTAATATCGCGTTCAAAGAGCGGGCTTGCCTCCTGGAACACCTCAAACGGCAGGTCCTCAAGATTGCAGCCGCGCTTCTCACACATCAGAACCAGATGTCCCACCACGGCATGTGCCTCGCGGAACGGCAGGCCACGCTTGGCCAGGTAATCGGCAACATCGGTAGCGGCAAGGTGCCCCACGCCGCACTCGCGCGCCATGGCATCCTCGTTGACGGCCCAAGTCGAAATCATACCGGCCATAACCGACAGGCACTGCATGAGTGTGTGAGCGGTATCGAGCGCGCCCTCCTTGTCCTCCTGCAAGTCCTTGTTATAAGCAAGCGGCAGGCCCTTCATGGTTACCAGCAGCTGCACCAGGTTGCCGTACACGCGACCGCTCTTACCGCGGATAAGCTCGGCAAAGTCGGGATTCTTCTTCTGCGGCATGATAGACGAGCCGGTGGAGTAGGAGTCTGAAAGCGTGATAAAGCCAAATTCGGAGCTCGACCACAGCACGATCTCCTCGGAAAGACGCGACAGGTGCATCGCCATGACGGATCCGGCGTAATGCAGATCGAGCAGGAAATCACGGTCGGAAACCGCATCGAGCGAGTTGGGAATCACGCCCGCAAAGCCAAGTTCGGCAGCCGTCATCTGGCGATCGAGCGGATAGCTCGTACCGGCAAGCGCGGCAGCACCCAGCGGGCAGTTGTCGGCGGCATCGAAGGCGGCCTTCAGGCGCGTAAAGTCGCGCGCGAACATCCAGGAATACGCCAGCAGATGATGCGACAGCAGAACCGGCTGAGCGTGCTGCATATGCGTGTAGCCCGGCAGAATCACCTTATCATACTTCTTAGCGGCATCCACCAGCACATGACGAAGCGAAAGATTGGCCTCCATGAGCTCCTTGGCGAGCGCCTTGACGCCCAGGCGCGTATCGGTCGCAACCTGGTCGTTGCGCGAACGCCCGGTATGCAAGCGCTTGCCAGCCTCGCCGATGCGACGCGTCAGCTCGCTCTCGATGGACATATGAATGTCCTCGTCATTGATGTCGAAGGTGAAGTTGCCGGCATCGATATCCTGTTCGATTCCGGTCAGGCCCTCGGCAATCGCCTGCTCGTCCTCGGCGCTGATGATGCCCTGGGCCGCCAGCATCTTGGCATGCGCCTTAGAACCGGCGATATCCTGCTTATAGAGATGTTTGTCGACCGGCAACGACGCGCCAAACTCCTGCGTGACCTCGGCCACGCCCGCCTCAAAACGACCGCCCCAAAGAGCCATGGAACCGTCTCCTTTCATCAAATTCCAAAACAAGCGCCCAAAGCAAGGCACCCTGTCGCTAAAGCGATTTATCAACCGCTAGTCTTACACATTCCCCACCGTGCACGGGAACATGCAGCTAATTTGCAAAGAAGTGACGCACCTGGCACTTGGCGCCCTTCGACTCCCGCCAACCGCATTGAACATAATGGATACTCCTCGGATATATAAAGGTGTAAAGCCCTCAAATTGATAGAAAGAGCCCCGCCGGACAACCCCGGCGGGGCTCGGACTCAGCCGCAGGCGCGGCGTCATTTATTCGGGCGGAACGTAGGGGCCACCGATGTTAAGAAGTGTCAGCAAGCATAACGAAAGGTAGGGACCCCGTGCGCCCGTTATGTATCACGCGAATGGGCCGCGCGGATACCAAGGAAGAGAAGCCTTAGGCCTGGGCTGCAGCCGAGCTGGGACCCTGGACCTTAGCCCACGTCTTGAGCGACAGCGTGTCAATCTCGATAAAGCCGGCGCTGGCCTTCTCGTCAAACGTAGTGTCGCGGTCGTAGGTGGCCAGACCGTAGTCGTAGAGGCTGAAGGGGCTCTTGCGGCCGACAACATGGCAGTTGCCCTTAAAGAACTTCAGACGGACGGTGCCGGTCACAAACTTCTGGGCGTCGGCCATAAAGGCGTCGAGCGCGTTTTTGAGCGGGCTGTACCACTGGCCGTTGTACACGGCGGTAGCCCAATCCTGCTCGAGCTTGATCTTGGTCTTGAGCAGGTCGCCCTCAACGCAAATGTCCTCGAGCGCCTTGTGGGCGGTGATGAGCGTCAGGGCGCCGGGAACCTCGTAGCACTCACGGCTCTTGAGGCCCACCAGACGATCCTCGACCAGATCGAGACGGCCAAAGCCGTTGTCACCCGAAATCTTGTTGAGGGCGATGACGATCTCGGAGAGCTTCATCTTCTTGCCGTCGACGGCGACGGGCTTGCCGGCCTCAAACTCAATCTCGGTATACGTCGGGGTGTCCGGCGTGTCCTCGGGATTCTTGGTCATAGCCCAAGCGTCGTCGAGCGGCTCGTTCCAGGGATCCTCCAGGTGGCCGCACTCAATGGCGCGACCCCACAGATTGTCGTCGATGGAATAGGGGTTGTCGTTGGCACCCTCGGGAACCGGCACGTTGTGGGCGTGGGCATAGGCGACCTCGTCGGGACGGCACTTCAGATCCCACTCGCGAACCGGGGCGATAACCTTAAGCTCGGGGTCGAGGGCCTTGACGGCAGCCTCAAAACGAACCTGGTCGTTACCCTTGCCGGTGCAGCCGTGGGCAACGTAGGTCGCGTCAAACTCGTGAGCGACCTCGACGAGCTTCTTGGCGAGCAGCGGACGGGACAGGGCGGAGAGCAGCGGGTACTTGTTCTCGTACATGGAGTTTGCGGCGATGGCCTTAGTCAGGAACTCATCGGAGAACTCGTCGCGCAGGTCGAGCACCTGGCAATCGAGAACGCCCAGGTCAAGCGCCTTCTGCTTCTTGGCATCCAAGCCGGTCTCCTCCTGGCCCACGTTGCCGCAGACGCAAACGACATCGAGATTCTTCTCGTCCTGGAGCCACTTGACACATACGGATGTATCAAGACCACCGGAATATGCGAGAACGACTTTTTCCTTGCTCATGGCTGTTTCCTTTCGCCCTTGGTAGCTAGTTAGAACATCGGTCAGTTGCAAGTCATTTCGAGGTCAAAAAACCGTGCAATATCAGGTTAAATAGCAAAAAGCAGCACAGCATGCTCTAGAAACATGCGTTTATATAGTGCTAAAACCCAACGACCTCAAAATGACTCTGTTGGGGCATTTCACCCCATACGAACAGAGACGATTGTTATCGTCGTCGGGAAATTGCGCGCTGGCGTCGGATGGCATTATCTGCAGTGGTGATGATCTTTACGAACTGCATCTGCCTCTCCTTTCACCTATCGCCGGGCGCAATTCTAATATCGTAAACGGTACCTTTTCTTCGGTAAGCGGTTGTATTTCCGTCTCCGTTTTCGATGGTCGCTATATTACGCTAAAGTGCCCGCAGCACAAGCGACAAATTCAAATTTCTGAAAAGTTTTTTCATTACTTTGTGAAGCGTGGTGCAAATACGCTCCGTTCCTGCGACAATACGCTCAGTTACTGGTTGATGGTTATAACGTCTGAAACAATTTCGAAACGAAAGGCGCGCTTTTATGCAAACTTACGAATCGGACACCAATATCGGAAGCATTAAGATTCTCGCCGTCGACATGGACAAGACGCTGCTCACCGACAAGCGCGTGTTGCCGCAGGGTCTTGATGAGCGCCTGGACAAGCTCGCCGACGCAGGCATTGTATTCTGCCCCGCCAGCGGACGCCCCGCCCCCAAACTCGAGGAAATGTTCGAGAGCATTAAGAACCGCCTTGCTTTTTGTCCCGACAACGGAGCCTGCGTCATCTATCGCGGCAGCTATATCTATAAGAGCAACATCGATGTGGCGCTGTATCAGCAGGTGCTCGCCCGTGCCTCGGAGGACCCGCGTGCCGTTCCCGTCTTGTGCTGCTACGACGAGTTCTATGTGCTCGCCCGCGACCATCAGTACCACGACGAGATCAGCGTGTACTACAACACGATCAACTACGTCGATAGCTTTGAGGGCCTTGATATCGAGTCCAACAAGATTTCGATCTTCTTCCCCGCCTACGATGCCGAGCCAGCGTTTCGCGAGGACTACAGCCCCGAGTTCTCGGACAAGCTCTACGTCACCAACGCCGGGCGCGAGTGGATCGACTTCATGAACCTGGGCGTCGACAAGGGGTCGGGCATCGCGCACCTGTGCGACCACCTGGGCATCGATATCGCCGACGCCGCCGCCGTGGGCGACACCTACAACGATATTCCCATGCTCGAGCGCGTCGGGCATAGCTTTATCGTGGACAATGCCGAGGAGCACATGAACGCGCATGCCAAGTGGCGCATTCCGAGCAACAACGACGGGGGCGTACTGACGCTCATCGACGCCATCCTGGCGGCTCGGTAACGTGGCTCGTCGGACCTGGCCGGGCGGCGCGGATTAGTTTTTCGTTCGGTCAGGTCCTGGGCTCGCTCGGAAAGCACATTAAGTGCTTTCCGGCTCGTGCGGAATCTACGAAAAACTAATCCGCGCCGCCCGGCCAGGTCCTAGGTTTACTTTCCTGCCGCCAAGATGGCGTCTTGAGTGTCTAGATACTTAGCTGAAATGATTTGAGCAGAGGGGAGCCCCTTGTTGGAAGGGGCTCCCCTCTGTTTTGGTTACTGTGGGACAAATTAATCAGTAGTGTTTGTCCCAAATCTTAAGTATGTGGGGGCTTGCGTCTTGGGCGAGCTTGCCTTACGGAGTGCTTCCCTATTTCGCGTCGGCCCAGGTTATGCCGGTGCTGGCTTCGGCGATCAACGGTACGCGGAGGTCTACTACGTGTTCCATGACGTCGCGGACCATGGCGGTGAGGCGCTCGACTTCGTCGACGGGGCACTCAAAGTCCAGTTCGTCGTGTACCTGCAGGATCATGTGGGCGGCAAAGCCTTCTTCCAAGCGACGGCTTACGCGGGCCATGGCGATCTTGATGATGTCGGCGGCGGTGCCCTGCATGGGGTGGTTCATGGCCGTGCGCTCACCAAAGCCGCGGAGCTGTGGGTTTTTGGCCTTGAGCTCGGGAATATGGCGTCTGCGGCCATACATGGTCTCGGCATAGCCCGTCTGCTTGGCTCGCGCCACCACATTGTCGAGGAACGTGCGCACACCCGGGTAGGCCTCGTAGTAGCGATCGATCATATCGCGCGCCTCGGCCATCGAGATGTGCAGCGACTGCGACAGACCATAGGCCTGCTGACCGTACACGATGCCAAAGTTCACGGCCTTGGCGCGGCTACGCAGGTCGGGTGTCACCTCGGACACCGGCACGCCAAATACGCGCGCGGCCGTCTCGGCATGGAAGTCCTCGCCCTCGTTGAAGGCGCGCACCAGGTGCTCGTCACCCGAAAGATGCGCGAGCAGGCGCAGCTCGATCTGCGAGTAGTCCACCGCCAAAAAGACGCTGCCCTCGCCCGCCGAGAACGCCGTCTTGACGGTACGCCCCAGCTCCGAGCGCGTCGGAATGTTTTGCAGATTGGGGTCGCTCGAAGACAAACGCCCCGTCGCGGTGATGGTCTGGTTGTACGTGGTGTGCACACGCCCGTCACCACGGCGCAGCGGGCCCAGCGTGTCCAGATAGGTCGACTTAATCTTGGACTTCTCACGCCAGTCCAAAATCAGGCGCACGATCTCGTGGTCGCGGGCAAGGTCGCTCAGCACCTTGGCGTTGGTCGAATAGTAGCCGCGCTTGGTCTTTTTGAGGCCCTTGGTCGGAAGTCCCATAACATCAAACAGCACGTGCGAGAGTTGCATGGGGCTGCCGATGTTAAAGGTCTCGTCGCCGGCCAGGTCGCGAATGCTGCGCTCGACATCGGCAATCTGGGTCGCCAGGCCCTCGGACAGACTGTGCAGGCGGTCGGGGTCCACGAGCATGCCCGCGCGCTCCATCTTGGCAAGCACCGGCACGAGCGGCATCTCGATCCCATCGAACACGTTGGCGGCGTTCTCGCGGGCCATGCGGTCACGCAGCGGTGCAACCAGCGCCAGCGTCAAGGCCGCCGTGCGAGCGGCGGGCGCAGGAGCGTCCTCGCCAGCACCCTCTGCGCCGCGCGCCGCAGGCAGCGCCATCTGCAGATACGTATCGGCCAGATACACCTCGTCAAACTCGGAGCGGTCGGAATCCAACAGGTAGGCGGCAACAACGGTATCGAAGATGCGCGTGGAATCGACTGCCAGCGGATCCATGAGCTCGAGCTCAGAAGAATCGATGGGCGAAAGCTCATGCAGAAGCGCCTTCATATCCGGGCTCGCCACACGGCCTTCCATAAACAGACGCGCGAGCACGCCGGCAATCACGCCGTGGGCGAAGTTGAAGCCCTCAACCTCAGCCGCCGCACCGCTGTCGCCCTCCTCGAGCGCAAACAGGCCCTTGGACGTCGCCAACCACAGCGTGCGCGTCAGCCCAAAGAGCGCGCCCTCTTCCTTGTCATCGTCCACCACGGCGGCGACCCACTCGCCGGCATCAATCACGCGGGAGACCTCAGCCGCAACGGCACCAAGCGCGCCAGCATCGCCGGCGGCTGCGCGCAAAACGGCGGGGATCTCAAACGTGCTGGCAGCTGCCCCGCCCTCGCCGCCGATCAGCGCCAAGAAACGGTTCTGCATGGCGGTGATACCAAGCGTGCCCAGCGCCGCGGAAACCTCATCGGCGGAAAACGCCGGGAAGGACGTCGCCTCAAAATCGAGCTCAACGGGCGCATCGGTGCGGATGGTCGCCACCTTACGGCTCAGCAGCGCGTCGTCGATGTGTGCGCGCAGGTTTTCTCCCATCTTGCCCTTGACCTCGTCAGCATGCGCGATGACCTCGTCAAGGCTGCCGTACTGCGCGATGAGCGCACTCGCCTTTTTGGGGCCGATGCCCGGTACGCCGGGAATGTTGTCCGACGTATCGCCCTTCAGACCGTAAAAATCGGGCACGAGCGCCGGCGTGATGCCGTGATACAGGTCGTCCACGCTCTCGGGCGTCATGATCGCCACGTCGGACAGGCCCTTGCGAGTCGAGACCACGTTGACGTGCTCGGTCACGAGCTGATACATGTCGCGGTCGCCGGTCACCAGCAGCATGTCGCAGCCGGCCTCCTCGCCCAGGCGCGCCATGGTTCCCAGGATATCGTCGCCTTCCCAGCCCTCGGACTGCAAAATGGGCACGTTGAGCGCGGCGAGCAGCTCCTTGATCATGGGGAACTGCGCGTGCAGGTCGGGGTCCATGGGCGGGCGCTGCGCCTTGTACTGCGGCAGCATCTCCATACGCACGCGCGGCTTGCCCTTGTCAAACGCCACGACAACGCCGTCGGGATTAAAGGCATCGATCATCTTGAGGAACATGTTCAGAAAACCAAAGATCGCGTTGGTGGGGCGACCGTCCGGCGCGTTCATGGTCGGCGGCACGGCGTGGAAGGCGCGATGCATGAGCGAGTTGCCGTCGATGACGGCAAAGGTACGGCGCTTTTCAGACATATTGAATACCTCGCTTTGGGCTGGGCACGGTTTGCTCACACCAGTTTACACGCTCCCCGCCCCGCGGCCACCGCACATCAGGCTTCCCTGCCGCCGCGGGCCCGCGCGTGATACGATGGCTCACGGTACATCAACCAGCACGATCGATCCGAAAGGAGCCTGCGTCATGGAGCGTCCCAGCGCATGGAAAAAGTACACGCCACAGCAGATCGAGGAGCTCGAGGAGCTTTGCCGCGGCTATAAGCAGTTTTTGAGTGAGAACAAGACCGAGCGCCTGTGCGTCAAGGCCGGTATCAAGATGGCCGAGGAGGCGGGCTACGTCAATCTGGAGACCGTGATCGCCGAGGGCCGCGCGCTCAAGGCAGGCGACAAGGTGTACGCCGCCAACCACGGCAAGGACCTCATGCTCGTCAACCTGGGCTGTGCCCCGCTTGAGCAGGGCTTTAACATCCTGGGCGCCCACATTGACTCGCCGCGCCTGGACCTCAAGCAGAACCCCGCCTTCGAGGCCGGCGACATGGCTTATCTCGACACGCACTACTATGGCGGCGTCAAGAGCTACCACTGGGTCGCTTCCCCGCTCGCACTCGTGGGCGTCATCTGCAAAAAGGACGGCACCACCGTCGACATCAACATCGGTGACAAGGCCGACGACCCGGTCTTTACCATCTCCGACCTGCTGATCCACCTCTCGAGCGAGCAGATGGCCAAGCCCGCCAAGGACGCCGTCGACGCCGAGATCCTCGACGTGATCGTGGGCGGCCGCCCCGTCAAGTTTGACGAGGACGACAAGGACGCTCCCAAGGAGCCCGTCAAGCAGATGTTCCTGGATATCCTCAAGGAGCAGTACGACGTCGAGGAGGAGGACTTCCTCTCCGCCGAGATCGAGGTCGTGCCCGCCGGCCCCGCCCGTGACATGGGCCTCGACCGCTCCATGATTCTGGGCTATGGCCACGACGACCGTGTCTGCGCCTATCCGTCCATGCTCGCCCAGATCAACGTCGCCAACGTGGAGCGCACGAGTATCACGCTCATCGTCGACAAGGAGGAGATCGGCTCCGTGGGCGCCACCGGCATGACGAGCCGTTTCTTCGAGAACACCGTCGCCGAGATCATGACGCTCGCCGGCGAGAGCAGCCCGCTGGCCCTGCGCCGCGCACTCGCCCGCAGCCGCATGCTCTCCTCTGACGTGTCCGCCGGCTTCGACCCGGGCTACGCCGGCAAGTTCGAGACCAAGAACGCCGCCTTTATGGGTCGCGGCCTGTGCTTTAACAAATACACGGGCAGCCGTGGCAAGGGCGGCTCCAACGACGCCGACGCCGAGTACGTCGCTCTCATCCGCGACATCATGGACGAGGCAGGCGTGGACTTCCAGACCTGCGAGCTCGGCCGCGTCAACGCGGGTGGCGGCGGCACCATCGCCTACATCATGGCCGAGTATGGCATGAACGTCATCGACTCCGGCGTTGCCGTCCTGTCCATGCACGCCCTGTGGGAGGTCGCCAACAAGGCCGATATCTACGAGGCCTATCGCGGCTACAAGGCCTTCATCGAGCGCGCCTAACCAACCCTTCATCAGTTGCGGTGAAATACGGACTAAACTGGCCCATAAACGGCCAAAACAGGCCGTATTCCACCGCAACTTCCTTTTTGGCAGAGGAGAGTCCATGCTGCAGGTCATCATTTCGCCCGCCAAGCAGATGCGTGCGGCCCAAGATGCTTTTGAAGTCCTGGGCATTCCACCTTTTGCGCACGAGACGGCTCGCCTCCACCGCGCACTGCTAGATATCGAGCGGAATGAAGGCAGCGGAGGTCTGCAGGCGCTCTGGAACGTGAGCGACAAACTGCTGGGGCCTTGCCTCAACACCCTGCATGAGTTTGGGCCCATCCTGAAAAACGGCGATCTCGACAATCCCGCACTCGCCCGTCACCTCTCCCCTGCCGTCATGTCCTATCACGGCATTCAATACCAGAGCATGGCACCCGAGGTGATGGATTCCGCGCAGCTCGCATGGCTGCAAGACCATCTGTGGATCCTATCGGGCCTTTACGGATGCGTACGCCCCTTTCATGCCGTTGAACCGTATCGGCTGGAGATGGGCGCGAAGCTTGCCGTCGACGATGCCCGAGACCTCTATGCGTTTTGGGGCGACAAGCTCGCACGGGCCATCGCTCCGGCAGGCTCCAACGCTACGATCGTCAACCTCGCCAGCGCGGAATACGCCAAAGCCGTTCTGCCCCGCCTCACCACCGATGCCACGGTCGTCACATGCCTCTTTGGCGAAGGCATCCGCAACGGCAAGCCCATCCAGCGCTCGACCGCCAGCAAAAAGGCACGCGGCTCCATGGTGCGCTGGATGGCAGAAAACAAGCTCGAGGATGTAAGCGGGCTCACCGCGTTCGACGTTGGTTATCGCCACTTTCCCGAGCTTTCAAATAAAAACACTTTGGTCTTCCTGAACGAACAGACCTTGTAGGATCACCGCTACCTTTGAATGTGCCGCCTAGGCACGGCGTCTATTCCGCCAAGCCGTCGGCTTTGGTAATTTCATTTGTCGAGCCGTCCTGATAGGTAATCTTGACATGCTCAACCTCGGACACCGCAACACCCGTCGGAGGCTCCAGGCGCCATTCCGTCAGCGCAATGTCCATGGTCGTGGGAACGTCCCCCTGATCTTTGAGCTCGACCGACAGCGTCTTAAGCGACGCATCGAAGGTCACGCGCTCGATCTCTTCACCAGGAATGGAGCCACCGCTCAGCTGCAGCTGCACAAACTCGTCGCGCGGATACCAATAGTCGCCCGGCGCGGCCACCGTGTTACCACCAGCGACCTTCACCGTCATGATCGGCAGGGCATCGTCGGCCTCAAACTCCCAGGCAGCGCCGCCGCGACCACCATACGTCCAGATACAAAAGGCAATCACCAGCACGGCAAGCACCGCAAAGCCAATCGCGACAAGGCCATGGTGCGCACGGCTTTCCTCGGCCGATACATCCCATTGCGTCTCTCGATATAGATGCTTGTCTTCCATGTTCGCCTCCCCACAGGCACGCTCGTTGGCCCAATCGTACCCATTCAGGCTATACTTGAGCCCATGACATAACGGGGAGCTTGCAGGACAAGACGACAGGCTGAGATTGGGCGCGCCCGCCCTGACCCGCAAACCTGATATGGGTAATGCCAACGAAGGGAGCCGTGCCAATGAGCACACAGACCGAGCCCAAGCTCGTCACACAAATCGACTTCGCCCGCGCCGGGCAGATCACACCGCAGATGAAGGAGGTCGCCGAGCGCGAGCATCGCGACCCCGAGTACATCCGCGAGCGCGTGGCCGACGGTCGCATCGCCATTCCCGCCAACATCGTGCATATCAAAAAGGGCATGCGCGCCTTTGGTGTCGGCGAGGGCCTGGCCACCAAGGTCAACATCAACCTGGGCATCTCGGGCGACAAGGCCGATGCCGCCGAGGAGTGGAAGAAGGTCAAGATCGCCGAGGACTTTGGCGCCGACGCCATCATGGACCTCTCCAACTCGGGCAAGACGCGCCAGTTCCGCCAGCAGCTCATCGACGAGACGCCGCTCATGGTGGGCACGGTGCCCATGTACGACGCCATCGGCTACATGGAAAAGCCGCTGGTCAAGCTTACCAAGGACGACCTGCTCGAGGTCGTGCGCGCACACGCCGAGGATGGCGTGGACTTTATGACCATCCACTGCGGCATCAACAAATCGGTCATCAAGACCTTTAAGGAGACCGGCCGCCTGATGAACATCGTCAGCCGCGGCGGCTCGCTGCTGTTTGGCTGGATGGAGGTCACCGGCAACGAGAACCCCTTCTACGAGTTTTACGACGAGGTGCTCGAGATCTGCCACGAGTACGATGTGACGATCTCGCTCGGCGACTCCTGCCGCCCGGGCTGTCTCTACGACTCCAACGACGCCACCGAGACCGCCGAGATGATCGAGCTGGGCAAGCTGTGCAAGCGCGCCTGGGCCGCCGGCGTCCAGGTCATGGTCGAGGGCCCGGGCCACATGGCGCTCGACGAGATTGCCGCCAATATGAAGCTGCAGAAGCGTCTGTGCCACAACGCCCCGTTCTATGTGCTCGGGCCGCTGGTGACCGATATCGGCGTGGGCTACGACCACATCACCGCCGCCATCGGTGGCGCCATCTCCGCCAGCTCCGGTGCCGACTTCCTGTGCTACGTGACGCCTGCCGAGCACCTGTGCCTGCCCAACGCCCAGGATGTGCTCGACGGCCTCATGGCCACCAAGATCGCCGCACACGCCGCCGACATCGCCAAGAAGGTGCCACACGCCCGCGACATGGACGACAAGATGGGCCAGGCACGCCGCAAGCTCGACTGGGATGCCATGTGGGAGTGTGCTCTCGACCCAGTTACGGGCAAGAAGCGCTACGAGGAGTCACCCGCTGCCACCGAGGGCACTTGCACCATGTGTGGCAAGATGTGTGCCGTCCGTACCGTTAACAAGGTGTTCGAAGGCACGACGATCGACCTCGGCATGGAGGACTAGCCTTATCGCCGCGATTCGCCGCGATCGCCTATAGGCTCACCGCAGCACCTGCCAATTGTTAACTTGTGAACATTTGCCTGCATTTGCGTAAAGATTGCATCGCCCGCCCGGGTTCGGAATACAGCCGGCCCGGGCATCTTTATAATGCGGGGTAAAAGACCCATTTGAATCCGACCGGACAAGGGAGCGAACATGGATCGCAGCAAGGTACCCGCCGTTCTATCCATCGCAGGATCCGATTCCAGCGGTGGCGCCGGCATTCAGGCAGACATCAAGACCATCACGGCGCACCGCCTGTATGCCGAGACAGCCATCACCGCTATCACCGCACAAAACACGCTCGGCGTCACCGCCGTGCAGAATATCTCTCCCGATATCGTCGCTGCGCAAATTGACGCCGTCTTTGACGATATTCGCCCCAACGCGGTCAAAATCGGCATGGTTTCGTCCACCGAGATTATCGAAGTTATCGCCGACCGCCTGAGCGCATGGAACGCAACCAACGTGGTCGTCGACCCCGTTATGGTCGCCACTTCGGGCGCTCGCCTCATTGCCGAGGATGCCGCCGAGGCGCTCACGCGTCGCCTGTTCCCGCTGGCGACCGTCATCACGCCCAACATTCCCGAGGCCATGGCGTTGCTCGACTACGAGGTCGATTCCGAGCGCACGCAGCAAAACGCCGCCATGCTCCTCACCCGCCGCTTTGGCTGCGCGTCCCTCGTTAAGGGCGGGCATTTTGTCAACGAGGCCAACGATGTGCTAGCAGAGCCCGCGCCACTCGATGACGAGGGTAACCACCTGGGCGATCCGCTCACCACATGGTTCCGCCACAAGCGCATCGAGACCGGCAACACGCATGGCACCGGTTGTACGCTTTCGTCCGCCATCGCCTGCGCATTAGCACAGGGCATGGATCTTGCCGACGCCGTCAACGCCGGCAAGGCCTACCTAACCGGCGCTCTCGCCGCCGGCTTTGACATGGGCAAAGGTTCCGGCCCCGTTAATCACATGTGGCAGTATTAAGATTCGCAGCCCAAAACTACCGCAAAGGGGACAGGCACCTTTGTGGTAGTTCCCGCAAACATCTCGATCTATAACAGTTAGAGTCCATTTTTCTGCCCATCTGTTACAGATTGAGACATTCAAATTCCGCTGAAAAGATAATCTCAATCTGTAACAGTAACTCGGCAAAATCGACCCTAGATGTTACAGATCGAGACAAACAACCGATATCGACCTAAATAATCTTAATCTGTAACATCTAGCCCGTTTCCGGCCTTGGAACTGTTACAGATCAAGACAAAGCAGCGAAACAAGCCGCCGCAAGGGAAACTTTTGTACCGCTTTGGGTCGCGCTACTCACCGAGCATCTCTTGGAGCTTGGCTGCCACGGCATGTCCCAAGCTCTCGTGGCTTTCGGGCATCATATGCAGATAGTCGATATCGCCCGGCTCGGCAAACTCGGCGGCATTCAAAAAGTCGCAGCCAAACTGCTCGGCCACGTGCGCATAGTACTCGCCAAAATGTTCAGATGCCTCGACGGAACGCTCGTCAAAATCGGTCATATATACATCGGCGATCTGCGGCTTGATCTTGATAGGAGCCATCAACAGGATGCGCGGGCAAGGCGCAGCGTCGGTCCACGGAAACGCGCGGACGGCGCGAATCAGCGCCATGGCGCCACGGGCGATATCGGAAGCTGTCACGTTAAAGACCGTCTTACAGTCGTTGGTGCCCAGCATGATCACAATGGCGTCCAGCGGCTTATGAGCCTCGAGCAGCATCGGAAGCGCGCGAATGCCGTTGAGGTTAGTGTCCAGATGGCACATGTCGTCGCGTACCGTCGTGCGGCCGTTGAGGCCTTCTTCAATTACATGCCAGCCCTCGCCTAAGTCACGTTGGACCACGCCACACCAGCGCACATCCTGCGCATAGCGCACCGCGGTACCGTCGCGCATGCCCGCCGGATCGTAACCATAGGTGTTGCTGTCACCAAAGCATAGAACGTTTTTCATCGTAAGCTCCCCACTCAATAAAAAGCCGACGGGAGCAGCCCCCGTCGGCTCGGTATATCGCATCACGCGCACCGTTTACAGGTACTTGCGCCAGTCGTCGTCATCCTCGTCATCCTCGGCAGCGGCCTGAGCCTGCTCGGCGGCACGGGCGGCTGCGGTGCGGGCGGCAACCTGAGCATAGGACTCCTCGTTGCGCTCGGGGAAGTTTGCCAGCACGTGCTCGAACTTGGCGAAGTCCTCGTCCCAGCGCGTAGAGGGCACGGCAAAGAAGACCTGCTTGACCTTGAAGTCGCCCGACGCGAGCTCCTTGCGGAAGAGCTCGGCCACGGCCTCGGCATCAAAGCCGTTGTTGTCGCAGCCCCAAGCGCCCAGCACGAGCTTCTCGCGACCAAGCTCATCGCAGATGGCGAGCACAAAGCGAATGCGGTCGCGCAGGGCATCCAGAAGAGCATCGTCGCTCACGCGATACTCCTGGCGGGCGCGCCTAACGTTGGGCGCGGCGGCCACGATCACGTCGGCGTATGCATGCACGTGGTTGCGGTCGAAGCGCACCGCAGGCACCACCAGGGCGCGGTTACGATAGAGCTCGCAGTTGATGTTGCGGCGACGGTTCTCGCCGTACCACTTACGCTGCTTATCGAGAACGTTGTACAGATACGAATCGGCGCACAGCGTGGCCTCCTGGCCCAGATAACCCTGAATATATCCACCGCCCGGATTGGTAAACGAGGCAAAGGCGAGCACGGCCATGTCGCAGAACTGCGCATAGCCGCGACCGTTATCGAGGATTGCCTGCGTGGCGGAGGCATCAAGCACAGTGACCTCGGGCAGGACCGGAGCGGGCTCCTCAGCAGGCGCGGACTCAGCTTCGGCGATTTCCTCGGCAGGCTCCTCGACGGGCTCGGGCGCCGCCTCGGTCTCGGGCGCCGCCTCGACCTCGGCAGTCTCCGCGTTCTCGACGTCCTCGGCGACCTGCTCTTCGGCGGCCACAGCACTCTGAACCTTGGCCTTCATCGCCGCGACAAAGCCGGCAGGCATACCGTCAAACTCGCGAACACCGGCAAGCGAACGCTCGATATCCTTGGCGCACGCTTCGGACACAGTTGCCACGTGACGCTCGGCGGCCTTGGCACGGGCCTCGCGCTTGGGATTGGGCTGACCCGCTCGGTTGGACCTGCGGTTACGGTTCCTGTTGTCGACGTCTGCCATACGTGGCCACCTTTCCTGTCGCTGCCGCTATCGGCTTTTCCCATCCATGATACCCCGCCGCGTACAAAAAAGACGGCCCCGAAGGACCGCCTTTCACATCGTTTTACCGCGTCCGACAAGAAACGCTGCAATCCCCCGCGCTAGTCGCGACGACCGAGGATGTTCAGGATGCGCAGGAACACGTTGATAATGTCCACGAACAGATTGGACGCCATGAGCACCGCATTGGGCAGCGTGGGCGGCACCGTCGTGGCAACATAGGTGTCGTAGCCAATAAAGCCGGCGAACACCACGATCACGATCAGGTCGGTGATGGTCTGCGAGACGCCCATGAACATCAGCACGATCTCAACCAGAATAGTGGCGAGCAGAATGCCAAAGCCGATGCCATATACGCGCTGGAAAAACTTGGGGAACGTCACGCCCAAGGCGCCAAAGACAAAGGTGATGGCGGCCGTGGCGATAAAGGCAGTGTTGATGGTAGGCAGGTCGTAGTTGGCAAGGCCAAACGACGCGGTCAGGCCGAAGGTACTCGCAAAGATTACGTAGCCCACAAGGGACAGACCCACGGACTGCTTGCCCGCAGCAGCCGACATCATGACCATGCCGACGATGGTTAAAATAAACGAGCCAAAGACCAGTGGCAGGGCGGCGCCGCTCATCATCATGCGCGCAAACGACATGGTGCTCGTAAAGTAGGCGCCGGCACCCATGGCGCAAAAGCCCAAGAAGATCAGGGCAGATATGGCGAGATTGTACGCGCGCGGCGACATCTCCTTGGCGCGACTTGCGCCGGTCTCGACGGGGCCGTTCTGATAGCCCTGAATATCGTTCATGCTTCGTCCTTTCAAAAAGCGCCACGACAGCGCAGCAGGTGACAAGATTCCTGCCATTGTACCCGAACGCCGTGCGTCCTTACCTACGGCGCTCGCCCTCAAGCGTACGATCAAACGCCCAAACCCACCAACGCATCACGTGTGCCTGCGAGCCGTCCGCCCGCTCGCGCGTCTGGTCCTCCAGATACAACTCGGTCGCGTGCCCGCCAAAACGCACCTTATAGGTTGCCGTACGAATGCCGTGAACCGTCAGGCCAAACCCAGTGGTCGAGACAATCTCGTCAATCGTAAAGCAACGACCGTCGACCCAGCAGACGGTGACCGGCACGACCTGTCCGCCCGCGAGGATGCGAGCCACGACGTCCACATACTGCTTGTGCACGCGCCGAGTTTTGCCATCTGTCTGTCGATATTCCATGCCTCCTATTATCGAACGCATGTTTGCATGTTGTAAAGCGAACAGGTTGTGGTTTTGGGGTGTTGGGGCGCGCGCACGTGTCCTCATGGTGTGTTAGCAAAAAGAACACCCACGGTCAACAGGGCTAATATTCATTTTTAGCGCCAAAAAATTCACTGCTCCCATCAGAACTCGGTAAAGAAACCCGCAGGAGGTGATACGATTTATCATGTTTCTGTAACGTGCCTGCAAACTTCGAGAAAGCCCATATATGGACGTAACGTTCTCAACCTTCCTCGGCCAACTTGTGTCGAACCCAGTCCTTGCCGTCACCGTGATCCTCGCGCTCGGCGCCATCTTCGTCAATGGATGGACCGACGCACCCAACGCCATCGCGACCTGCGTCACTACGCGTTGCATGCCCGCCCGCGCCGCTATTCTCATGAGTGCCGCATTCAACTTCCTTGGCGTGCTCATCATGACGCACTTTAACGCGAGCGTCGCCAACACCATCTCCCATATTGTCGACTTTGGCGGAAACAGCACCATGGCGCTCGCCTGTCTGTGCGCGGCGCTGTTCTCCATCGTCGTCTACGGCGCCACAGCGTCGCGTTTTGGCATCCCCACCTCGCAAAGCCACAGCCTTATCGCCGGCCTGACCGGTGCCGCCATCGCCCTCGGCGGTGCGAGCAGCGTCAACGTCCACGAGTGGATGAAGGTCATCTACGGCCTGGCGCTCTCCATCGGTCTGGGCTTTGTCATGGGCTGGGTCCTGTGCAAGCTCGTCTCGATTCTTTTCGCCGCCGCCAACAGGCGACGTGCCAATGTCTTCTTTAAATACGCTCAGATCGCGAGCGCTGCGGCCATGAGCTTTATGCACGGCGCGCAGGATGGACAGAAGTTCATCGGCGTGCTCTTTTTAGGCGTGGCCTTTGCCAGCGGCCAGACGAGCGTCGGCGATGCCGGCATCCCCATCTGGATTATGCTGCTATGCTCGGCCACCATGGGCATCGGCACCAGCGTGGGCGGCGAGCGCATCATCAAGTCCGTTGGCCAGAGCATGGTCAAGCTCGAAAAGTATCAGGGCTTCTCCGCCGACCTGGCGGGCGCCGCGAACCTGCTGCTTGCCACCCTTACCGGCATCCCCGTGTCCTCCACGCACATCAAGACCTGCGCCATCATGGGCGTCGGTGCCGTCAAACGCCTCTCGGCCATCAACTTCGGCGTCGTCAAGGACATGATGTTCACCTGGTTCTTCACCTTCCCCGCCTGTGGACTCATCAGCTTTGTCATGGCCAAGCTGTTCATGATGTTCATCTAGTCAAACCGAACGTCCATCCGGACCGTAACACCTCGCCCACCCGTCTTCGCCTCGAAAGGACCCACTCATGGCAAAGAAACCCGATTCGTTCTACTTTGACAACTACGTCGCCTGCGCCGACCTTGCCGTCCAGGCCGCCGAGCTGCTCACCAAGATTTTCGAGAACTTCGATCCTGCAAAGATTCACGATATGCTCGACAAGATGCACGCGATCGAGCATGCGGCCGACAAGAAGCACCACGAGCTCGAAGACGCCTTGCTCACCGCCTTTATCACCCCGCTTGAGCGCGAGGACCTGGACCTGATGAGCTGCTCGCTCGACACCGTGCTCGACCGTATCGAGGGCGTCGTGCAGCGCGTCTACTTCACCAACATCCAGAGCATCCATCCCGACGCCATCGTCATCGCCCACAAGGTGACCGACGCCTGCCGCGCCATGAAGGACCTGATGGTCGAGCTGCCTAACTACCGCAAGTCCAAGACGCTGCGCGAGCTCGTCATCCAGATCAACACCATCGAGTCCGAGGCCGACGAGCTCTATATCAACGCCATGCGTAACCTGCACGTTAACGGCAAGGACCCGCTCGAGGTCATCGCTTGGCGTGACGTGTACGCCTTCCTGGAGTACTGCGCCGACTGCTGCGAGAATGTGGCCGATGTCGTGGATTCGATTGTCATGAAGAACAGTTAATTGGGGGTACGTGTCCCGGCGGCGAAGGGCCGGCCACGGTTTGCTTTCTCACTCCGGCTGCTTTGCAGAGTCGTTCGAAAGTAAACCGTGGCCGGCCCTTCGCCTTACATATCACCATTGGAACTTTGGCTGATAGTTATAGCGCAATGGGGGTTTGGCTGAAGGGACCTTTGGTATCCGTTCGGACACTTTGGCCCTTGATGAGCGTTTGGCTGATTGCTGCTTTGGGTACTCTTTGGGTTACTTTTGGTTTGTTTGATTTTTAATTTTAGGAGGGCTTGTATGTCTTATTTGGATCTGGCTCGTGGTCGGTATTCTTGTCGCGAGTTTGAGGACCGTTCTGTTGAGCAGGCTGTGGTGGATGCCATTGTTGAGGCTGGGCGTATTGCTCCTTCTGCTTGTAATAATCATCCAGCCCGTGTGATGGTGCTGGATACGCCTGAGCTGTTGGAGAAGGCTGCTGCTTGTCAGCCTCGGTTTGCTCGTGATGGGTCTATCTTTGGAGCTCCGCTTGTCTTCCTTATTTGCAGCGTTACCGATGATGCTTGGGTGCGCCCTTATGACCAGATGAATTCCAGTGAAATCGATACGTCCATCGTGTGCGACCAGATGATGATGGAGGCCACCGAGCAGGGCCTGGGAACGTGCTGGGTATGCCATTTTAAGCCTGAGGTGGCACAGGAGCAGTTCAATCTGCCCAAGTGCGTCTATCCCTATCACATGCTCGTCTGTGGCTATCCCGCCGACCACATCGCCGATCCCGAGCATCGCGAGGCCCGCACTATTCCCCTCTCCAACTTCCTCCTCAAGTAGTTTTAGACATACCTTAAAATCTACCTTTTACCACGCGCCCTTCGCCGAGTTCTGTCCTATCGCATGCAGAGCTCGGCGTTTTGTTTCCCAACCCGTATACAGCCACAAAAAAGGAGCCCGCAGGTGCGAGCTCCTCTTAAGGACACTAGATTGTAGCTCTGATGCTAGTCCAGGTCGTCGGCAGCAAAGTTGTCGATCGGGGCGAAGGGATCGGCCACGGGGACAACCGGGTCAGCGACGGGCAGCGGCTCGGCGGGAACAGTCACCGCAGGAGAAGCGGCAGAACCGACCGGCGTGGAGGCCATGAGGTCGGCCGGGAAGGAGTTCTGGGCATCGTCCATGAAGTGCTGGATGAGCTTGAGGTACTCGGCCTTGAACTCCTCGCGGGAAGCCTTGAGACGATCGATTTCCTCGAGCTCGGCCTGCTTCTCGGTCAGAGCCTGGCGGATAACCTCGCGGGCCTTAGCGTCAGCCTCGTTGCGGATACGCTCAGCGTTCTCGTTGGCATCGTTGACGATGGTCTCAGCGGTCTGCTGGGCAGCGATCAGGGCAGCGGAAATCTGGCGCTCCTGAGCGGAGAAGTCAGGGGCGGGAGCAGCCACGGGGGCGGCAGGAACGGCTTGGGCGGTGGCATCCTGAGCCTGGGCAAGCTGAGCCTGCGCATCGGCAAGCTGCTGCTCGGTAGCAGTCAGGCGACCCTTAAGGTCGACGATCTTAGCGAGCATAGCGTCAACCTCGGAGGACAGCGTCTCCAAGAAGACGTCGACCTCGGCGGGATCGTAGCCACGCTTGGCCTCAGAGAAAGTCTGAGCCTGGATGTCTGCAGGGGTAATAGCCATAACAAGTCTCCTTTTTCATCGCCTCGGCGCTATACGCCCGACGTAAGTTACTAAGTCAGTTCTATACGAGTATACCTATAAGAAGCTGCAGAACCAGCCTCTGCACCAACTGCAACGCAATAATCGCAACGACCGGCGAAAAATCGATACCGCCCATCGGCGGGATGAAACGACGGAACAGGTTGAGCCACGGACCGCACACGCTATCGAGCACCGCAGCAATATCCTGAAGCAAACCACCCTGCTTCATGGGAATCCACGTCATAAAGCAGTAGACGACAATGAGCGTGGAATAGAAGTTGAACAGCGTGTTGACCAGCTGGACGATAGTGTAGATGTTGATGGGAATCTCCTCGTCTTGTCTTTACTTAAGGTAGCCGTCGGCACGAAGCTTCTTGAGATCGGAATCTTTGACCTCGCAGCCGGCGGGCAGCACCATGAACACACGGTCGCCCACCTCCTTGACCGTGGCACCCAGACCGCAGGCAAAGCCGTAAGAGAAGTCCAAGACGCGCTTAGCAACTTCGGTGCGTACGCCCACAAAAATCAGTGCGACAGGCTGCTTGGTGCGAACGCGGCGCACTACGGTCTCCACGTCGTCATAGCTCTCGGGGCGCAGGACATAGGCCGGCAGCTGCGGCGTGGCGTTGATGATATTGCTCGCATAGGCCGAGGCATCGCTCGGTGCAGGCGCGGGCGCAGCGGCGGCACGGGCGCGGGTGTTCTCGGCGTAGCTCGACGGCGTGTCATAGGCACCAGGACGATAACCGCTCGCAACGCTGTCCTGCGAGCGCGAAGGCGGGTTATACGTCGTGGCATGACGGGAGTCATCGCCGACAAGCTGACCGGAGCGCGTATACACGGCAACCGACTCAGCTTCACCGCGGCGCGTCTGGCCAAGCAGGCCGTTGCTCGGCTCGTCTTGGGTGTAGAAGCCCTCGCCCGAAGCACCGCTGTAGCCGTTGCCCTGATAACTATCGTCATAGCCGTCATCGTAGCCGTAGTCGTCGTCCTGGCCATAACCCTGGTCGTAACCCTGCTGGCCGCCCAGGTGCATCTTATTTTTAATCTCGTCAAGGAAGCCCATGGTTGTGTCCTCTCGCGGTTTAGTGCAGGCACCCCGATAATCAGTGCGCACTTCAGAGCCTTATTTTACTGCAAACTCCGGGCTAAATACTACCCTGCCCAGGCGAACGAGCGTAGAGCCCTCCTCAAGGGCAGGCTCAAAGTCCTCGCTCATGCCGCAGGAAAGCTCAGGCAGGTTCAAATCGGGATGCGCCGCCTCCAGCTCATCCCTCAGCTCACGAAGCCCCGCAAAGGTGCGGCGTGCCACATCCTTATTCCCCCGGGGCGCCATAGTCATAAGCCCCTGTACGCAAATTCCCTCAAGTTCCGCAAGCTCACCCGCGGCGGCGCGAATCTCATCGGGCGAAAAGCCTCCCTTCGACTCCTCACCACTCACATTGACCTCGATGAGCACACACTGGGGGCCGGCGAGCTCGCCTGCCTCAATCTTGCGGACAGCACGGCTCGAGATCGCCTGCGCCAGATGCAGCGAACCCACCGAGTGAATCAGCTCGGCTGAGCCCAGCACTGCATTGATCTTATTGGTCTGCAGGTTGCCGATCATATCGAAGCGCACCTCGGGCAGCTCCGGATGCTCCGCCAGACCCGTGAGCTTGCGAACCAGCTCCTGCGGGCGGTTCTCGGCAAAATTGCGATACCCCGTCTGGATGGCGGCAACGGTCTCATCGACACCAACGGTCTTGGACACGGCAATGAGGCGCGCGGCGTCGTGGGGGCGGCCCGCGCGATCGAGCGCCGCATAAAAACGTTCCAGAATCTGCTCGCGGCGAGCGCGCATCAAGTCCAAATAGTTATCCATTGCTAATCGCCTCCGCTGACAGCCAAACAAGTAGTCCCATGCTAACGCAAGAGCGCGGCCCCGCATGTGCAAGGCCGCGCTCACTTAGGTATTTACAATCTTTCGACGAACGGGGTCACTTACTCCTCGTCGTCCTCGCCATCGTCCTCGTCCTCAAGATGATCGAGCAGGTAGCGAAGACCCTCGCTGACCTCGTTAGCGGGCACCTTGGCAACGTAGCGAGCGTCGACGGCGGGCCTCATGATAACACCCTCGCCCGAAGGCACGCGCATGCTCTCGAGCTCATCCTCGTCCACACGGGCGATATCGCCGGCGTTCATACGCTGACCAGTCAACAGGAAGGTCAGACGGCAAGCGGCATCGATGGAAATCGAAGCGATGCGATCGAGGTAGCGCGAAACCATGATAGCGCGGCGCAGGTCGTCATAGTTGCTGTCGTCGTCCATAAAGTCGCCCGTATCCATACGGTTAAAGGTGCGGAAGAACTTCTCGTAGGCGGCGTGCACCGGCTCGTCCTCGACGGCCAAGTTGCAGATGATGGACATGTCATTGGTGACGAGCGCAGAAAGCGAAGAGCCCAGCACCTGGTAAACAGCTTCGGCCTCGGCCTCAACCGTACCGACGAGCTCCTGGGGCAGCGAGATGTCGGCCTTGATCATATGACGCGTGGCACGGCAGATCTGACGGACCTTATCGGTCATGCGCTGCAGGTTAAAGTCGACGTAGATAATCGTCTGCAGCAAGCGGAAGTCGGAGGCGACCGGCGACTGCGTGGCGATCAGGTTGTAGCACACGGCCTCCAAGTTGGCGCAGCGCGCGTCAATCGAAAGCGTGCGCTTCTTGGTCTTGGTGGCGAGCTTGCGGTCGTCGGTCGCATAGGCCTTAACGGCATCGTGGAGGGCCAGATCGACGGCCTCGTAGATGCTCAGCATCTCGTGGCGGGCCTCGATGAGCTGACGGGAAAACAGTTTACGCATGGTTCACTCCAATCAGTTGGGTGCGGTCATGCCGCCCGCACAGTGAATACGCACCGGACCAGGTCCGATCGGCTTGGGACTAGTCGCACCGATCAGCCAAAGCGGCCGGTGATATAGTCTTCCGTCCGCGAGTCCACCGGGCTGGTGAAGATCGCGTCGGTTTGACCATACTCGATGAGCGTGGCGGGCTCGCCGGCAACTTCCTGCAAGAAGAATGCGGTGTAGTCGCTGATACGAGCTGCCTGCTGCATTGAATGCGTGACGATGATGATCGTCATCTCGGGCGCCAGCTCGGCCATCAGATCCTCGACCTTAGAGACGGATGTGGGATCGATGGCGGAGCAGGGCTCGTCCATCAGAAGGACATCGGGTTGCACCGCAAGCACGCGCGCGATGCACAGACGCTGCTGCTGACCGCCCGAGAGCGCCAAACCATCCTTGTTGAGCTGATTGGATACCTCTTTCCAGAGGTTGGCGCGCTTGAGCGATTCTTCCACGATGTCATCGAGGTCGCTTTTGCTAGTCACGCCCTGCAGACGAGGGCCAAAGGCGACATTCTCGTAGATGGATTTTGGAAACGGGTTGGGCTGCTGAAAAATCATGCCCACGCGGCGACGGAGGTCGACCGGGTCGACGCCCTCGGCATAGATATCGTTGCCGTCGAGCGTCATGGTGCCCTCGACGCGCGTACCCTCGATCAGGTCATTCATGCGGTTGATGCAGCGCAAAAACGTCGACTTACCGCAGCCCGAAGGGCCAATGAAGGAGGTGATGGCGTTTTTGGCGATGTTGAGGTCGAGCCCCGTCAGCGCATGAAAGTCACCGTACCAAAAGTTGAAATCCTTGGCCGTAATGGCCGCTTGCTCCAGCGTGGGAGCGGACTGATAAACGGACATGGGACTCCTTAACTAGCGACGCTTGCGCGACAGGAAGCGCGCAAACAGGTTGAAGGCCAGAATGATCACCATCAGCAAGAGCGCGGTGCCGTAGGCTGCGTTCATGTTGATGCCGTCGTTGGCAAGCAGGTACAGGTGAACCGTCATGGGGCGGCCGGAATCGAGCGGCGAGATAGGTAGATTGATGGCCTGGCCCATGGTGTAGAGCACCACGGCGGTCTCGCCAATGGCACGGCCGATGGCAAGGACAATGCCCGTGGCAATACGGCCAAAGGCAGAAGGAAGCACGATCTTGGAGACAACCTGCCACTTGGTGGCGCCCAGGCCATACGCGCCCCAACGGATATAGCGCGGAACGGCGCGAATGGCCTCTTCGGTGGTGCGCATGACGATGGGAAGCATCAAGAGCGCAAGCGCCAGAGCGGCCGAGACCATCGAAAGGCCCAGACCCATAGCCTCGACAAACAAGGCGTAGCCAAACAGGCCCATAACGATGGAGGGCACCGAGGCCAAAGCGTCAGCAGCGTAGCGAATGAGCTCGACGATCTTGCCCTGCTTGGCGTACTCGGCCAGATAGACGGCTGCCAGCACAGCGATCGGCGTGCAGATAAGCATGGCGAGCGCCGTCACATAGACGGTCGAGACGATCGTGGGCCAAATACCGCCCTCGGCGTTGACGCCCTGGGGCCAACCGAAGATAAAGTCGAGCGAGATGTGTGGCAGGCCGTTGATGACCACGTAGGCGATGATAGCGACCAGCACCAGCGTGGTGATGTATGCCGCGGCACGGAACACGCCAAGCATGATCTTGTTGGACAGGTCCTTGTTGATGCGGCCCTTCTTGCCGTGGGAAAGGGCACGCTTGATGCGCTCGCGCGACGAGGTCGTATCGACCGACGGGGCGACGGAATCGGACATAGCCTACCCCCTCTTCTTCTTGGAAACCAGGCGGACGATGCCCACCAGCGTGGCGGAAATGATAAACAGGACCACGCCCATGCCGAACAGCGCCGAGCGATGCAGACCCGAGGAATAGCTCATGTCGAGCGCAATCTGGCTCGTGAGCGTCGAGATGGGGCTCGCAATGCTGTCGGGAATAACCGGGGCGTTACCCACGACCATGAGCACGGCCATGGTCTCGCCGATGGCACGGCCCATACCCAGCACGATGGCATCCACGATACCCAGCTTGGCGGCAGGTAACACGACCTTATAGATAGTCTGCCACTTGGTGGCGCCCATGGCATACGATGCCTCGCGAATGCCCATGGGAATGGAATTGAGAGCATCGATGGTAAGCGTCGTGATGGTGGGCACGATCATAATGGCGAGCACGAACCACGCCGTCAGCGCGCCAAAACCAAGACCGCCGGTCAGTTGTGCGATAAACGGGCGGATGATGATCATGCCAAAGAAGCCATAGATGATAGAAGGGATGCCGGCCAACAGGTCAACGGCAGGGCTGATGAGCTTGCGCACGCGCTTGCTGGCGATCTCGACCAGATACACGGCCGTGCCCACGCCTAGGGGCACACCCATGGCGAGCGCACCGACGGTCACCAGACCCGAGCCGGCAAGCAGCGACACGATGCCGTAGTGACCCTCAGAGGGCGCCCACGTAAAGCTAAAGAAGTCCGCCAGACCGATGTCGGTAAAGACGGGCAGCGCCGAGTACGTGGTAAAGACAAAAATCAGGATGACGGTAACGACCGCCAAGAACGCGCAGGCAAAGAAGATCCACTGCAGCGCCTTCTCCTTGATATAGGTACTGCGCGATACGAGCGCCAGCTCGCGCTTCTTGGGCGTCTGAACATTCCGCTCAGTCTGGGAGTTTTCCTGTGCTTCCATGCTACTCACTCCCCTTCTCGTCGTTGGTGACGGGGATAAAGCCCGCCTCGCGAATCTGCTTGTCCATCTTTTCGGACGTCACGTAGTCGATGTAATCCTGCGCCTGCTGCGAAGGCGCACCCTTCACAAAGAAGTAAAGGTCGCGTGAGATTGGATAGCCGCCGCTCGCGACCGTCTTCTCGGACGCCTCAACATGATTGACCGAGACGGCCTTGACCGAGGTCTTGGCGTTGAGGCTATCGACGAAGCCCAGCGAAATGTAGCCGATGGCACCGCGCGAACGAGATACCACGTCGCGCACCTGGCCCGTGCCCGAAAGAACGGCCGAGCGGCGATCGAACGGGGTGCCGTCCATCACGATGGTGCGAAAGGCCTCACGCGTGCCGGACGCCTCATCTCGGTTGATGACCTGAATCCTCAGGTCCTCGCCACCGACTTCTTTCCAGTTGGTGATCTTGCCGGCGTAAATATCGCGGAGCTGCTCGGTCGAGAGGTTATCGACCGGGTTATCGTCGTTCACGATGACCGCGATACCGTCGTGGGCAATGACGATGGGAGTCAGGCCCAAATCCTGTTCGTCGGCATTGAGTCCACGGGAGGAGCTGGCAATATCGGCCGTGCCAGCGCTGACGGCTTCGATGCCAGCGGAAGAGCCCAAACCGGAAACGAGCACGTCGATGCCGGTCTCCTCCTTAAAGCCCTCTGCCGCAATCTCGGCGATAGGAAGGCAGGTCGTAGAGCCGGCCACGGTAATGGAAGAGGTAGAAGATCCCGAAGAACAGGCGCACAGCGTAAGCGTAAGCACAGCGGCGCTCAGGACCGATACGATCTTTCTCATAGCATCACGCCGATCGCAGCATGGCGCCCACAGGTGCCGTCCTCGTTACGGTAGGAATAAAAGCGGTCGTTCTGACGCACAGTCGAAAGCTGGGTATCCACGATATTATCCGCGTCCACACCGGCATCTACCAGCGCCTCACAAATGGCAGCGGAAAGATCGAGCATGCGAGAGGCACTCGCATCGATGCAAGAGAACTCGACGGCAAAGCGATCCATGAGTTCCTGGGATACCTCGTATTCGTCAGCCAAGATATGGGGGCCGATATAGGCGGAAACGTCGCTCGCATCGCAGCCGGCAGCATCGCAAAGCGCCTGGCACGCCTTGGCAGAAATACGTGCAATCGTGCCCTTCCAACCGGAGTGCACCACGGCAAATCCGCCGGGGGCCACCAGCACCACGGGAACGCAGTCGGCAAAGCAGAGCAGCACGGGCACGTCATGGGCCGTACAGACGATGGCATCGCAGCCCTCGGCAATCTGCTCGCGAACAGCCTCAAGATCGTCGGCGCCGTTCGAAGTCACCGTAACGATATGGTCACCATGTACCTGATTGGGCACGAGCAGATTATACTCGCACTCAGTGGCGCCCATAGCTTCAAGCGCTCGACGACGATTTTCTTGAACAGCAAAGGGGTCATCGCCTACATGCGAGCCCAGGTTGAGCGAGGAGTACGCATCTTCAGAAACGCCACCGGTGCGCTCGGTAAAGGCAAAGCGGACATCGGATGTCGCGCCCTCCACCAACGTAACTCCATCATGGTCGACACGCGAAACGTTGTCCGCACGTGCTGCCATACTAAAGCCTCCTAATAACACAAGTACCGCGGCGTCGCCGCGCAGTCCGCGTTTATACGGCTGTCATACTTCCTTAAAAGGATACCCGCAGCGGTAGGGACCAAACGTAAAGGGAACGTAAGGAGATTGGAGGCTTTCGTTTACAAACGAGAAACAAAACGGGGTGCATCCAAATGGACACACCCCGTGCAGGTCGTTGAGAAAAACGAACTAGAAGCTACCGCGCTTCAGGAAGTCGGGAAGCTCGAACTGGTCGTTGCCAAAGTTGGGCAGCTCGGTACCACCGACGTTGCGGGTCGGAGCGGCCTGAGCCGGGCTGGCAGCCGGAGCGGTGCGCTGCGGCTCAGCGGAGGCAGCGGCCTTGCTCTGAGACTGCTGAGCAGCAAAGAGCTCATCCTGACGGTTGACGTTGGAGTCGGAGAAGCCCGTAGCGATGACGGTGATACGCACCTGATCGCCCAGGGACTCGTCGACAACGGTACCGAAGATGATGTTGGCCTCGGGGTCGACGGCGTTGGCGACAACGTCGGCGGCGTCGCTGATCTCCTGGATGCCCAGGTCCTTGGAACCGGCGATGGAGAGCAGCACGCGCGTGGCACCATCGATGGAGCTCTCGAGCAGCGGGCTGGAGATGGCCTGCTGGGCAGCGTCGACGGCACGAGTATCCCCAGAAGAGGTACCGATACCCATCATGGCGGTACCGGCCTGCTTCATGATGGTCTTAACATCGGCGAAGTCCAGGTTGATGATACCGGGGACGGTGATGAGGTCGGTGATGCCCTGGGTGCCCTGGGAAAGGACGCCATCGGCAATCGCGAAGGCCTCGAGCATGGTGGTCTTCTTCTCGGCGATGTCGAGCAGCTTATCGTTAGGAATGACGATCATGGTGTCGACGCAATCGGAGAGGGTCTTGATGCCCTCCTCGGCGCTCTTCTTACGCTTGCGGCCCTCGAAGGTGAAGGGCTTGGTCACGACGGCGACGGTCAGTGCGCCGACCTCGTTCATCGCGATATCGGCAACGATGGGAGCAGCGCCGGTACCGGTGCCGCCGCCCTCGCCGCAGGTGATAAACACCATGTCGGCGCCAGCGAGCGCCTCGGCGATGTCGTCGCGGGACTCATCGGCAGCCTTGCGGCCAACCTCGGGATTGGCGCCGGCGCCCAGGCCGCGGGTAAGGTCGGTGCCGATGTGCACCTTGATATCGGCATCAGAGATCGCGAGTGCCTGAGCATCGGTGTTGATGGCAACAAACTCGACGCCGCGGATGCCCTCTTCGATCATTCGATTGACCGCGTTGGTACCGCCGCCGCCGACGCCGACCACCTTAATGACGGCAAGGTAGTTGTTGATCTCTGTCTCGTGCATGTCGGTCCTCCGAACAAAGGTTATAGCCATAGCATGGGTCGACCCCTGCGCACATTAACCTTCAGGTTGAAAGTAAATGCAAAGGTAAACCGTATTATGTTTGCACATTATGAACGTATCAGTCAAATAATTGACCGTGAAAACCAAACAAACCAGATAAACGGCGTGGTATGGCCCCTCAACAAAGCATCAACCAGCGCTACGAGGTCGGAGCATTCCTAAATGTGTAGTTGCCCGGAGAGCGCACATTGATATACGTTACGCCCTCTACCTGCGAAAGCAACTTGGTGACTACGCGTTCCTTCTTGGCGATATCGTCCGAATCGCCCAGCGACACCTCAATGCCGTTATTGAGGTTTGCCGAGATGGCTTCGACCGAAGGCGTGGAAATATCCTTGACTTGTCCCAAGAACTCGCTCGAAAAACCACGCACATAATCCAGGCCGGCCTTAACGGCTTTGGAGTTCACCGCCTGGCCGGAAACCGGAGCGACATCCGCCGAGACATCAGTCAATAACACCGCGCCATAATGCTTGGCGAGCGCCAGCGCGGCATCGATTCCGGTCAAGGTATTTGAGCCCTGCCCTGTCGTGATGACGTTGCCCTGGTCGTCCACTTCGACCGACGTCGACAGCGGGGCGATCCAGGTGTCATCGTCTCCGATAGCCCAGGCAAGGTCGTCGGAGCTGATATATGCAATGGCGATAACTTTACGCTCCGTCGGCGTGATGATAAGCGTATGCGGGAACTGACGCTGGACATCTACGCCCGAGACCCACGGGTTTTGCTTGAGATCCTCGGTAATCTGGTCGGGATCGACGTTAAAAAGCGACGTTCCCTCGGGCAAGTCGATCAGCTGGATAGCATCGTGCTTCGTCACATGCTCGCTGCCTTGAATCTGAATATCAGTGGCAGTAAACAATCCAGAGTTGATCACCACGATGACAACGACGAGCACGGCCAAGACGGCCAAAACGCCGCCCACGATTTTGCCTTTGCCTGTAACGACAGAAGCGGCGTCTGATGTTTTATTTGCCATCGCTCCAAGTGAAGATAACGGGTTGAAGCCTTTTTTACTCGAAGGCTTCTTGGCGGTAGCCGGCACCGATGTCAGCGAGCGCGGTTTCGATGCGCCCGGCGTGCGGCCTGGACGCGCCGCTTTAGTTCCCGTCGAGGGCTTGGGAGTTGCCATGGGACGGGCAGGCTTGGCGCCCATAACAGGCTTTGACGTCACAGAGGGACGCGAGGACTTTTTTGCGGCCGGACGATTACCGAGCTGCGAGCCGACGACCGGACGACTGGTCTGTCGAGCATGCCCGACAGACTTAGAGTGCGCGACGGTATTGCGTTGAGGTTTGGCAGGCGCGCCGGAACGCCCTCCGGCGCGGCGGAAGGTGGGTTTCGATGCTCTAGAAGCCGAGGAATTTAACTTCCGGTCTGAGCTCGATGCCATACGCCTCCCTCACCTTTCCGTGCACATGTCTGATAACCGCGGCAACGTCATCGGCCGAGGCAGTTCCGTTATTAACGATAAAATTAGCGTGAACGGGCGAAACTTCCGCGCCGCCAATCGAAAAACCCTTTAATCCACAATCCTCGATAAGCTTGCCCACACTCGCATCGGGCGGGTTGCGAAAGACAGACCCGCAGGATGCGCGACCCATGGGCTGCGTACGCTTGCGCCTTGTAAGGTACCGCTCCATGCGCTCGCGAATGTCGGCCTTGGGCGCCGGTTTAAGCTTGAGCACGCACTCGAGGATGATCTCATTGCGGGGAAGGCTACATTCGCGGTAGCCCCAAGAGATCTCGGACCCCGCATAATGCTTGATACCGGATGCCGGGTCAAACGTTACGACATCCTCAGCCAGCGAGCCAATCCACTCGGTCCGCGTGCCGGCATTCATAGATATCGCACCGCCGACCGAACCAGGAATGCCAACGGCAAACTCAAGGCCCGAGAGGCTACGCGACAGGGCATCGTTGACCAGGCGCGCAAACATCACGCCCGCACCGACCGTCAGCGTACAACCGTCATCGGCAACAACCGTGCGCTGGAACTCACGTCCGAGCGAAATGACGGCACCGCGATAACCGCCATCGGCAACCAGCAGATTGGAGCCCTTGCCGATGATGACCCACGGCACCTGCTCGCGATCGAGCACCGCCACGGCGCGGCGGAGGGCATGATAGCTATGGCACGTCACAAAGAGGTCGGCCTTGCCGCCGATACGATAGCTCGTATGACGCGCAAGGCGCTCGTCCTCGATCACATCCGTGTCGATCATGCCCGAGAGCGCCATGACGGCGTTAAACAGACCCATTAGACTTAAGCGTCTTTCTTGGCAGTCAGATACTCAATGAACTCGGGACCGACGGTCGTAACGTCGCCGGCACCCATGGTGAGCAGCAGGTCGCCCTCGCCCACCATCTGCTCGAGCTCCTGATTGAGCTCAAGACGGCTGGAGCAGTACACGACCTCCTTGCCAGGATGCTTGGCGCGCACGGTATCGGCGAGCATCTTAGAGGTGACACCCGGAATGGGCATCTCGCCAGCCGAGAACACATCAATCAGCAGCAGTTTATCGGCATTGGCAAATGCATCGGCAAAGTCGTCGCACAGGGCCTGCAGGCGCGAATAGCGGTGCGGCTGGAACACGACGTCGACGTGCTTGTAACCCAGCGACGAAGCGGCAGCAAGCGTCGCCTTGATCTCGGTGGGGTGATGGCCGTAATCATCGACCACGGTGATGCCATCGATATCGCCCACGTGGGTAAAGCGACGGCGGACGCCCTCAAAGCTCGAGAGCGCCTTGGCGGCGGCGTCGATGTCAAGGCCCAGGACATGGGCGACGGTGAGCACCGCCGTGGCGTTGAGCATGTTGTGGCGACCGGGATTGCTCTTGATCTCCACAGCGCGCTCAGTGCCGTCCTCAAAGCGAACGATAAAGTCACTCTGGATGCCCTTGACATCCGGGTGCATGCAGACGATGTCGTTGCTCTCGGCAAAGCCGTAGGAAAGCACGTGACGGCCCGTCGACTTGGCGAGCTCGACCAGATGCGGGTCCTCACCGCAGACGATGACGGTGCCGTCCTCGCCCACCAGGCTCATGAATTTGGCGAAAGTTGCCTCGATCTCCTCGATACCCGAGTAGTGATCGAGGTGGTCGGCCTCGACGTTGGTCACAATGACTACGTTGGGGTTCAGGAACAGGAAGGAGCTGTCGGACTCGTCGGCCTCGGCGACAAAGTAGTCGCCCGAGCCGTTCTTGCCGTTCGTGTCATAGCCCTCGACGATGCCGCCGATCAAGAAGCTCGGATCCAGACCCATGCGGTCGAGCATGGTGGCACACATCGAAGACGTGGTGGTCTTGCCATGCGTGCCGGCAACAGCGACGGTGGTGTAGCCGTGACCCAAAGCAGAGAGCATCTTGGCACGGGGCCACACGGGAATACCAAGCTCGCGAGCGCGCACGAGTTCAGGGTTGGACTCCGGAATAGCGGTGGAGACAACAACCACGTCGGGCTTGACCTCGTCGATCGTGGCGGCCTCATGGCCCACATGCACCTTCACACCAGCGCGGGTAAGCTGGCGGATATAACGTGACGTCTTAAGGTCGGAGCCGGTAACGGCATAACCGCGCTCGTGCAGAACGAGGGCGATGCCGCTCATGCCGGCGCCGCCGATACCGATAAAGTGGGCGCTCTTAAACTCGGGCGCGGAGGTTGCAGTCTGGGAATCAGCCATGTGCTCGTGTACTCCTTGCGTAAACACTGCCTGTAACCCGTTAACTGTACCGCACCTACCGCATCAGCGCGAGGGCGACCGACGATATCCCGTCTAACTAACGCAAACCCTCTACCGCATCGGCCAGAAGAGCGGCGGCCCTATCCTGAGCCAGACCACGCGCCGCCTGACGCATGGCGTCGCGCGCCGCCGCGTCATCGACCAGGTGCAGCAGCTCATCGGCAAAGGCAGAACCGTCGATATCGGCATCGGCGCAGAGCACGCCGGCCCCGGCGTCGACCAGATAACGGGCATTGGTGGTTTGGTGGTCGGCCGTCGCATGCGGGTACGGCACGAGCACCGAAGGCACGGCGAGCGCAGCGATCTCGGCCACGCTCGATGCTCCCGAACGCGATAGCACCAAATCGGCAGCAGCCAGCATGTCGCCCATGTTGTCGATGTAAGGCTGGACGCGGTAACGCTTCGCCTCCTCGAGCGTCAGCGCCAAAGCGCGCTCGGTCTCCTCAAAGCCGTCGGCACCCGTCGAATGCAACACATAGAGGTTCTTGCGCGAAAGCAGCTCGTTTTTGAGCGAAGCCACGCGCTCGTTGAGGTGCTGGGCGCCGAGTGAACCGCCAAAGACGAGCAGCAGCGTAGCGTCCTCGGGAACGCCAAGTGCCTTGCGGCCGCGAGCGCGATCGCCCTCGATCACCGAGCGACGTACGGGGTTGCCGGTCATGAGCACGTGGCCAGGGTCACCTTCGCGCTCAAAGACCGAGCGCGCTGCCGGCACCGAGATGCACACGCGAGCGGCGTGGGAGTTCATCATCTTGTTGGCCAGGCCCGGAACAGAGTTCTGCTCATGTAGCAGATACGGAACGCCTGCGCCCTTGCACCACCCCAGCAGCGGAACCTCGACATAGGCACCAAAACCGATGGCGGCATCGGGCTTGCCGACCTTTGAGAAATGACTGGCGAGCGCACGCTTGGCCTTGTTGACACGCCACAGCGAGGTCAGCGCCGTCCAAGGACGGGAGCGGTCGAAGCCCGTAACCGTAATGGGCACAAAATCAAACCCAGCCTCGGGGACCAGACGACCCTCGAGCTTGCGCGACTGGCCCACGAACACAACGTGGTGGCCACGGTCACGCAGCTCTTCGGCCAAGGCGAGCGCGGGGTTGATATGCCCTGCCGTGCCGCCGGCTGCAATAGCAACGGTCATCTTATCGGTCATGGTAGTCCCTTCGTACACGCGGTCCCTGGTCGTCGGTGCGCAAACGCGCCGACGGGTCCGAGTTCAAATCGATTCGATTATATCCGCCGCCCGCATTGCGAGGAGTTGGGCGCTGCGGACGACCTTGCGGCGCCGTTCGCTGACGCGGACGGGCTGCCGGCTCGGTCGCAGAGCCATCCAGAACGGTAAAGCCGTTACGCGAAGACCGCTCGCCGCGCACGTGGGGCACGCCGGCGGTACTCTCATCCATAACGGCAAAGCTCTCGCGGCGACGGTCGTACTCATCGCGACGGGCGCTCTCGTACGAAACGCGTAGGATCAGACCGGCAAGCATAAGCGACACAATAATCGACGAACCGCCATAGCTAATAAACGGCAACGGTTTGCCCGTCATGGGAAACACGTTGAGGATGCCCAGCGCATTGATCAAAAACTGCACCGCGAGAATGACCGCAGAGCCAGACGCCATGAGCGCGCCCCGACGATCGGTCGCCTGCTCGGCAATGCGAAACGCCGAGTAGATCAGCATCGCAAACACCAAGAAGAACAGGACGGTTCCGACAAAACCGACTTCCTCGCCAATGATGGCCAGGATGTAGTCATTGTGCGCCTCGGGCAGATACGAGTACTTCATGGTTGAGTTGCCGATGCCACGGCCGAACAGACCGCCCGAGGCAAAGGCCATGATGGCAAGCGTGGCCTGATAGCCGTCACCATACTCGTCGGCCCAAGGGTTCAAGGCAACCTGAATACGCACCATACGGTATGGCTCTGCGACAAGCGCAATCACGATCACGAGAATGCCGAAGATTAGCACGCCGATGATAAATCTGGGGTCGAGACCCGCAAACAACGCCATGCACATGAGGGTCAACAGGATGATCAGGACGGTACCGAAATCGGGCTGGATAAAGATCAGAAAGAGCGAAATGCCCAGGTAGATGCCCATCTTGCGAAGGAATTCGTTGATGTTGCCACCGGGCGAAAAGAAGCGGTCGAGCTTGATGGCCGAATACGCAATGGCAAATGGCTTTAAAAACTCGGAAGGCTGGAACTGAATGCCGGCAATGTTGAGCCAGCGCGTGGCACCACGGCTGCCGCTGCCCACCAAGAACACCAGAAACAGTAGCCCAATCATGCCTATGAGGAAGATCCTGAGCACGTCTTCCCCAAACCAACTGTCCGGCAAGATGCGCACGATGGCAACCATAGCCAGCACGCCAACTCCGGCAAACGCGGCTTGTCGAAACAGAAAAAACGTCGCCGAGCCATTCTCGTGCAGCGCCTCGACCGAAGACGCCGAGTACACCATCAGCAGGCCAAAGCACACCAAGGTAAACAGGCAGGCCATGAATATCAGACGGGGGCGCATGATACGGGCGGGAACGCCGGCAATATAGCGTTCGCTAAACGACTGCCCGCCGCGACCGGAACGCGGTGTGCTGCGCCGCGAGGAAGCACGGTCCGAGTCGGGCCTCCTCATACCTTGTCGGGGGCTCTCCTCTCTCACCGGCAACCCCTATTCCATTTGCGATTTCGCCGCAGCGGCAAGCTGCGCCACATAGTCCTTAAACACGCGGCCGCGCTCCTCATAGCCCGAGAACTCATCGAACGAAGAGCAGGCAGGAGAAAGTAAGATCACGTCGCCACGGCTCGACAGCGAACGGGCGACGTCCACGGCATCGCGCAGGTCATCCGCCTGGGCAATATCCACATCGCCATCGACATCGGCCTCGTCCATAGCGGCGGTGAAACGCTCGCGCGCATCGCCAAAGCAGACGACCGAGCGTACGTTATCCATAACAACGCGCGCGAAGTCCGTGAGCGGCGTGCCCTTATCGTGGCCGCCGAGCAGCAAGATCACGTCGTCATCGGGAAATGCCGTCAGCGCCTTCTCGACCGCATCGGTGTTGGTCGCCTTGGAATCGTTGACGTAGCGCACGCCGTCAATCTCGCCACACGGCTCCACGCGGTGCTCGAGCGGCTGGAACGAGGCCAGACCGCGGCAGACACCATCGACATCGGCACCGACTGCCAGGGCAGCCGTGGCAGCGCACAGGGCATTGATAACATTGTGATGGCCCGAGATCTTGAGTTCGGACGTGGCGACAAGCTGAGTCTCGACGCCCTTCAGGCGCACGACCATTTTGCCGTCGCGCACAAAGGCGGCGTCTGCACCCTCGGGCTCGTCAAAAGCGACCTTGCAGATGCGGCGACCCGGCGTATAGATGTACTCATCGAACTCGTGAATGCCGGCGTCTTCGACGTCGACAACCACCAGATCGTCATCGACCATATTGTCAAACAGCTTGATCTTGGCAAGCGCATAGTTCTTATGGCTCTTATGCCAGCCCAAGTGGTCGGGAGTGATGTTGAGCAGCACTGCCACGCGAGGGTGGAGCTCGGTGGTCGTAGCAATCTGATAGCTCGAGAGCTCAGCCACAAACCACTCGTTGTGGGCTCGGCCGTCAATCTCGTTGATAGGCGGCTCACCGATGTTGCCGACAGCTACACTGGCCTCACCGGAAGCCTTGAGCAGATAATCGGTCAGCGACGTGGTGGTCGTCTTGCCGTTGGTGCCCGTGATGGCAATCCAGTTATCGGGCGACAGGCGATAGGCAAACTCGGGCTCACCCATAATCTGGGCGGCATGCTCGCGCCCGGCCTTAAAGAAGCCCGAGAACTCCGAGATGCCCGGGCACGTCACGCATACGTCATAGGCGCCCTCGACCTGTTCGGTCCCATAGACAAACG
The DNA here is from genome assembly GCF_003468125.1 of Collinsella sp. AM40-7AC. Lineage (NCBI taxonomy): Bacteria > Bacillati > Actinomycetota > Coriobacteriia > Coriobacteriales > Coriobacteriaceae > Collinsella > Collinsella sp. AM40-7AC. The sequence continues at coordinate 253,748 of NZ_QSGK01000003.1, forward strand.
ACGCACCGGCAGCCTCGAGCGCACGCGTGGCGTCATTGGGCTCAGAGGTGCCGCCGCCATACACGGTAACGGCGCTTACGCGCTCGGGATGTGCCAGCGCCCAGCGGGCGACATCGAGACCTGATTTGCCCTGACCCAAAACGAGCAGGCTAAAGACATCAGCAAGAGGCATGAAAGACCACTATCCCAACTGGAAGAACAGAGCAAGGCCAACGGCACCAAATGCCGCAGCGATAATCCAAAAACGAATGACGACCTTGGTCTCGGCCCAACCCTTCTTTTCGAAATGATGATGGATGGGCGCCATAAGGAAGACGCGCTTGTGCGTAAAGTGGAAGTAGACAACCTGAATCATGACCGACAGAGTCTCAACGATAAACAGGCCGCCGATGATGAGGGAGACGACCTCGGTGTTAGTCATGATGGACGTACAGGCAAACGCGGCGCCCAGAGCAAGCGAGCCGGTATCACCCATAAAGATGCTCGCCGGATAGCAGTTGAACCACAGAAAGCCCAAGCAGGCACCGGCACACGCGGTGCAGAAGATGGACAGGTTCACGTCTCCGTGCAAAAACGCCATGGCAGCCATGGCGAGCATGGCGATCATGGAGGTGCCGCCAGCAAGACCGTCAAGGCCATCGGTCAGGTTCACGGCATTAGAAAGACCGGCAATCATCAGCCAGCAAAAGACAATATAGAGCCACGGGAACGAATAGCCGCAGATGGTGGTCGAAAGCACGCCAAGGTCGATCGTCAACCCACCGGGAAAACGAATCTCGGGGGCGACGCCGCACCAGTTGACGGCAAGTACCGTAAAGGTGACACAGATAATGGTTAGGCCGATCATCTTGGCATGGGGCGTCAGACCGAGCGAGCGCCCATGCGTAACGGAGGTCAGGTCGTCGATCAGGCCCAGCACGCCGGTCGCCAGCGTGGCGAGCAGCACGAGTACGAGCTCGGTGGTGAGCTTGCCCATCAGCAGGCAGGTCAGCGAGATCGCGACGAGGATGACAACGCCACCCATGGTGGGCGTTCCCTGCTTAACCAAATGACGCTTGGGGCCGTCGGCACGAACCTGCTGGCCGATACCCTCGACCTTGAGCAGCTTGATCCACCACGGCATGAGCAGCAGCGCAATGGCTGCGGCGATGCCAAGCCCCAAAAAAGCCTGATACGTTGGATACGAGGGATTGCCGAACATGGGCTAGCACACACCTTCCACAAAGCGGTCGAGCTCAACAAAGCGGGAACCCTTGACCAGTACAACATCATGTTTTTCAAGCGCGCCGCCCATGCCGTCGAGCACCTGCTGATAATCGGAGAACACCTGGATGCGGTCCTCGTCCATGCCCATCATGCGTGCGGCATCGGCCATAAGCTGGGCCAGCTCACCACCCACGCACGCCAGCATGTCGAGCTTCTTGGCGGCGGCATAGGCGCCCACGAGCTCATGCATGCGAGGAGCCTCATCGCCCATCTCGCCCATCTCGCCCAGGATCGCCATGCGAGACCCCGTGCACGAAAGCGAGCACAGCAGATCGAGACCGGCTGCCATCGATTCGGCGCTGGCGTTATAGGAATCGTCGATGATGCGTGCACCACTCTTGGCGCGCTTGATCTCCTGGCGGTGCCCGGTGATCGTAAGACCCCTAAAGGCAGCATCGATCTGCTCGGGCGTCACGCCCAGGCGATAGGCAACCGCGGCGGCCTTAACGGCATTAGGAACGGACTGCACGCCGGGGATGGCAAGCATGGTATCGATTGTCTCGCCCTGACCAAAATCGAGCGTAAAGACCGGACGGCCTTCGTCATCAACACGAATGTCGCGGGCACGGACCTCATCATCGTCCGAGACGCCGGCCAGCATCACGTCGATACCAGCAGGCTGGGCGAACGTGTCGCGAATGAACGGCGTAAAGTCGTCCTCGCCGCCCAAAACCAGCAGCGGCAAATTGTCGCCGGCGGCGCACATGCCCTGGACAATCTCGGCCTTAGCGCGGGCGATGTTCTCGCGGCTGCCCAAAATGCCGATATGAGAGGTGCCGATCTTGCTCACGATGGCAAGGTTGGGATTGGCAGACAGAGACAGGCGCTCGATCTCGTGGAAATGGTTCATGCCCATCTCGAGCACCAGGACCTCGGTATCGGCCGGAGCGGAAAGCACCGTGAGCGGCATGCCGATCAGGTTATTGAAATTGCCCTTGGTGGCCCAGACACGATAGCGCTTGGCGAGCACAGCGGCGAGCACGTCCTTGGTCGTCGTCTTGCCGATGGAACCGGTAATGCCAACGACCAGGCAGCCAAGCTCCAGGCGATACGCGTGCGCCAAACGCAGCAGAAACTCCTCGGGATCATCGGTCAGCAAGATGGCACAGCCCTTGTCCTGCGCCAGCGAGACCAGCTCGGCCTCGGGCTCACGCGTCATCACGACGGCGCCGGCACCCGACTGGACGGCACGGGAAGCAAAATCATTGCCGTCGACGTTTTCACCGGGAAAGGCGACGAAAATCGTCCCTTCCTCGACCTGGCGCGAGTCGATAACGCACCCGCGGCATACCAGATCGACTTCTCCCGTCACGGTTCGGGCCCCTGTTGCGGCCGCGAGGTTGTTGACGGCGATCTCTATCATTGCAGCTCCCCTGTAAACCTAAATAATGCTATCGGCGTATTGTATCCCAGCGCCGCGCATGCGTGGTGCAGGGCATGTGAACACCCCTCATATGGGACAACAAACCACGCCCCAAAGATTGTAACCCCCTACTTCGCGTGCGGGATACCCAGCACGTCGAGCGCGTTGGCCATAATTGACTGGAACGGCACCGCAGCGGCATCTGAGCCGCTCGGCGTTCCGTCGAGCGTGATATAGCACAGCACCTTGGGCGATTGTGCCGGTGCAAAGCCCATAAAGGACGACATGTAGTTCTCCTTGAGGTAGCCGCCGTTCTCGTCGGCACGTTCGGCCGTACCGGTCTTACCCGCCACGTCATAGCCGTCAACCGCGCCGCCAACGCCCGTTCCCTCCGACACGACCGTCTGCATGCACGATGTCACCTGGGATGCGGCGTCCTCCGAAATCGCGCGCTCGCCTTCGCCCCAGTCCTTCTCGTCGCCTTTGCTGGACTTATAGAAGTGCGGGGTCATCATCACGCCGCCGTTGGCGATGCCGCCCACGGCACGTGCGATCTCAATCGGCGAGACAGACAGCGCCTGTCCAAAGCTCATCGAGCCCAGCGTGGCGCCGTCATACTGGTCACGCTCCTTGACGATGCCCAGGCTCTCGCCCGGAAAATCGACACCAGAGCTGTGACCGATGCCCCACTTGTCCACATAGGCGGCAAAGTCGTCGGCACCGATCTTGCGCCCCACCAGGACAAAACCCACGTTGGACGAACGGCGCATCATCTCGCGCACATCCATGGTCATGGCGTAGTCACGCTTGTCGGCATCGGTGACGGTATCGTCGCCCACCTTGATGCTCGCCGGCACCTCAAACGACGTACTCGACCGCACGACACCCAAGTCGAAGCCGGCGCCCGCCACGAGCGTCTTAAAGACCGAGCCGGGCTCGTAGGCGTCGGTGACCAGGCGCAGGTTCATATCCTCGGTCTTGGCGTTTTCCAAATTGGTCTGGTCGTAGGTCGGATACGAGCAGGCTGCCAAGATCTCGCCTGTCGTAGGATCGGTGACCAGCGCCGAGCCGTTCTTGGCCTTTGTCTTCTCGACAGCCTCTGCCAGGGCATCCTCGGCCGCACGCTGGATATTGACGTCGAGCGTCGTCACGATATCAACGCCGTCGACCGCAGCCACCTTTTTATAGGCACCGCCCGCGATATAGCTGCCGTCCCTCGCGCGCTCGCGTACGAGAGAGCCGTTCGTGCCGGTCAGAAGCTTGTTGTATTGCTTTTCGAGACCCGTCAAGCCGTCGTTGTCTACATTCACTACACCCAGCACCTGCGATGCCAGATTGCCGTATGGATATACGCGCTTCATGGCCTGCTCAAAAAGCACGCCGGGCAGGTTCTTCTTCTCCAGCGCCGCAGCGTCGTCTTCGTCCACCTGGCGCTTGATATACACCCAGGTTCCATCGGACTCAACGAGCTTGCGGCAGGTCTTTTTATCGATTCCAGTTGCCTTGACCAGCGCCGACACCGTCTTGTCAACATCCTCGACAAGCTGGGGGTTCACGGCGATGTTGCGACATTCGACCGACGACGCTAGCACGTTACCGTTGCGGTCGTAGATGGTGCCACGTTTGGCATAGAGGGTCTGCGCAAGCAGGCGGCGCGCATCGGCACGCTCGCGCAGTTTATCGGCTTCAACAATTTGATAGTCGGCAAGGCGAAAGACGCCCAAGCCCAAGCCAAGCCCAATGAAGCCCATGACGGCTTTGCGGCGAGGCAGAGGCGTGCCTGTGAGCCATTCGGTCGACGAACTCTTGCGCGACCTGGTGTTATGCACTTGAGGGCCGCCCGAGCCGCGAAGTCGCGACGCCGGGTCGTTGCCACGGGACTGCCCGGCGTTGTAAGATTGCCGACCCGTTCCTTGATAACCAGAACGTCCCCGCGACGAGGGACGTCCAGAACCGCGGCCCCCATCGGAACCGCGGCGATAGTCATTTGTCATACTCAGCTACCGTCTTGCTACTGAGCGGTCGCGGTCGCGTTGGCGCCCGCGGCTGCATCCTGCGAAAAGTCAAGTGTAACGCTCTCGCTGGGCTCCACCATGCCATAAGCGCCCGCAAGGTCGCGAATGCGCGTGTCGGCGCCATAGACCGAATGCATGACCTCCAGGTCGGAGCTCTCATCGGTCGCCTTTTCGAGCGTGTTGGTAAGCTCGGCGTTGCTGTTGAGCACCTGGGCCGTAACGCCGGCGAGCGCCACGCGGGCGACGCCGATCGTCATGAAGATAGCCGCAATGATGCAAAACGTTTTAAGAACGCTCATGAAAACCGGGCTTACCGCCTGGTTTGCCTGACGGCCCGCGCCCGTGTAGACATCAAAGCGCGGCGTGCGCTGCTCACGGGGAGCAACGGGGGCCTGCGGCGTCTCACGATAGGCGGGCATGGCGTTCATATCATAGGCGAGTGCTGCGCTTGAAGTGTTGTAGCCCATGATATGCCGCCTCCCATCCCGAGTACGTTGGTAGTATGTTTAAGCTTCGTTTATGGTGCGAGCGGGAGGTCCAATATCGCGCGGTCGCGCCTACAGACGCTGCGCCACGCGGATTTTGGCTGATCTCGCCCGAGGGTTGCGCTCAACCTCATCAGGCTGGGCAACCAAGGGTTTGCGAGTGATGACCTTGAGTATCGGCACGTTGCCGCACACGCACACCGGAATCTCCGGCGGACACGTGCACCCCTGGTTCATCTCCTTAAAGTGATTCTTTACGATACGGTCCTCGAGCGAGTGATACGAGATGACGCAGATACGTCCGCCCGGGTTGAGCCACCTGGTGGCGGCATCAAGCCCTCGTTCGAGCACATCGAGCTCGTGATTGACCTCGATGCGAATGGCCTGGAAACTTTTCTTGGCCGGGTGTCCGCCATGCCGACGAGCGGCAGCCGGGATACCCGCCTTGATGATCTCGACAAATTGGCCGGTGGTTTCGATCGGTTCTTGCTCGCGGCGGCGCACGATCTCGCGCGCGATCTGCGAGGCGAACTTCTCTTCGCCGTAGACGCGTAGAATCCGGGCGAGGTCGTGTTCGTTATAGGTGTTGATGACCTCAGCTGCGTTTAAGGTGTTATTACCCGGATCCATCCGCATGTCCAATGGGGCGTCCTCGTTATACGAAAAGCCCCTGCCAGGGATATCGAGTTGCGGTGACGAAACGCCCAAATCGAACAGGAAGCCATCGACCCCGGGCACCTCGGCCGAGCAAAGCAGCTCGTCCAAGTCGCCGAAGTTGCCCTTCAGCAGCTGGTGCGGAACGCCGGGAACCTCGCGGTCCAGACGGGCGCCAGCGGCCTCGAGGGCCATGTCGTCCTGATCGACGCCGAGCAAAAGGCCCGTCTCCCCCACCTGCGCGGCCATCTTTACCGAATGGCCGGCACCGCCAAGGGTGCAATCGCAGACAACGGAGCCGCTCTTTAGCCGCAGCGACTCAAGCACTTCGCCGAGCATGACAGGTTCATGCCGATATTCTTGTGTCAAGATCCCACGCTCCATCCGTTACCCGTGCCTTGCCCTTACGAGAAGAAGAGGTCCAGCAGGGCCTCATCGTCATCGTCCTCATCGGCCGCGGCGCGATCCCAAACCTCAAGGTGGTCGTAGTTGCCCACAACCGTGACCTCGCGGTCGAGGTTCGCCTGCTTGCGGAGAGACTCGGAAAGACCGATACGACCGGCGCTGTCCACATCCATCGACGTGGTGCGCTTGTTGATCGCCCTCATGAGCTTCTGGTCGTTGATATCACGCGGGTTAAAACCCTCGTGGCCCTCACGACCCGCGAAGAGTCCTTCGACCCACTTATCGAAGGCCTCGGCAGAGAACACGTACAGAGCATCGACATCCAGGGCTTTGAACACGCGAACGTGCTCTCCAAGCTCCTCGCGAAGGGGTGCAGGCAGGGACAGACGACCTTTTGCATCGAGATTGCGCTCGTATGCACCAGTCATTCCCATGTGCGCCCTCCCCTCGGTTACTCAGATGGCACGTACGCGGGGAACCACCCCGCCTGTCGACGTCATCAATAATATGGGGAACCGCCCCATTTTTCAACACCTTTCCCCACCCCTTCCCCCACCCCTCCCCACCATTCCACCCCCAATATGTTGTAAAACACCCCCGAGCATATGTTCGAAAACACAATATGTTGTGTTTGCAGCAAAGGCGGGATGCCACCTGTAGAACCACGCCCGCGAACCTCAACCTTCAAGTTGACCTTGAGGCGATTTTTACGTCCCTTTACACGCCGTTCACATCGCCCCCAAACTCCCCCACCCACGGTGCACACGGCCCACCGCCGCGTCGGTGTCTAGCGAAAAATGGGACGAGCCCCAGATTGCCCATGCGCGCAAAAGTGCGTCTCGGCAATCTGGGGCCCGTCCCCTTTAGTATTTATAAATATGCAGGTCAGCGAGGTGCTAGCGATGTGCTAGCGGATGCGCCGCCAGATAGACCTCGGTCAGTTGCGTTCGGTCGACATGCGTGTAGACCTGCGTGGTCGAAATATCGGCATGGCCCAAAATCTCCTGCAGCACACGCAGGTCGGCACCGCCCGCGAGCATGTGGGTGGCAAAGGAGTGGCGCAAGGTATGGGGATGGAGCCCCACCAGCCCCACCTGACGCCCATACCGCTCGCATATCGTATGCACGGCCTGGCGCGACAGGCGACGTCCGTTCTTATTTAAAAAGACCGCCGAGGTCTCGGTTCCGCGGGCATGAGCCGCCAAGCGAGAACGTCCCTCAGTTACATAGAGCGTCAGAGCTCGCGCCGCGCTTCCCACCAGTGGGGACAGGCGTTCCTTTGAGCCCTTACCGCGAACGAGTACAAAGCCATCGTCAATATGGATATCGCCCATATCGAGCCCAACCAGCTCACTCACACGCAAACCGCATCCGTAGAGCACTTCCAAGATGGCATGGTCGCGCAGTCCCATCTCGCCCTCGGGAAAGTCTTGATCGAGCAGTGCCGAGACATCCTCCACCGATAGATACTCCGGCAAACGCTCAGCCTTTTTAGGAAGGCGCAACGCCGCCGTTGGATTTTGGGCCACAGCCCCATCGCGCACCAAAAAGGCATGCAGGCCCTTCACGGCCGCAAGCGCACGCTCCACCGAAGCATCGGAATAGCCTCCGTCGCGGCGATCGGCGACAAAGCCCTCCACGATCTGACGGGTCACCTCTTCAAAAGACACAATACCCGCCCGCTCCAGATAGGCGCAGTACGTCGTCAGGTCACGACGATAGGCCGCAATCGTGTTGCGCGCCAAGCCCCGCTCGACCGCGAGGTAATCGAGATACTCCCCCGCCGCCACGGCGAGCGACGAGGGAGTAGCTTCGGTATGTTCCTTATTCGCCGGCACCCTTAGTCCGTAGCGAGGTTCATGGGCGTCACCTGCAGACGGTCGACACCCTCGTGCTGGCCGATCGAAGCGCGCACGAACTCGCGGAACAGCGGCTGCGGGTTGGTCGGGCGGCTCTTGAACTCGGGATGAGCCTGGGTTGCCACATACCACGGATGAACGTCGCGCGGCAGCTCGACCATCTCGACCAGGCGCTCGTCGGGCGACAGACCCGAGATAACCAAACCGGCGTCCTCGAGCTGGTCGCGGAAGGCGTTGTTGAACTCAAAGCGGTGACGGTGACGCTCGTAGACGAGTTCCTCGCCATATGCCTCGCGAGCAAGGGTATCGGCAGCAAGCTTGCACGGATAGGCACCCAGGCGCATGGTGCCGCCCTTCTCGGTCACGTCCTCCTGCGAGCTCATCAGATCGATGACGCTATACGGACCGTCCGGATCAAACTCGGAGGAGCTGGCACCGGCAAGGCCAACGACATTGCGGGCGAACTCGCACACGGCGACCTGCATACCCAGGCAAATGCCCAGATACGGAATCTTGTGCTCACGGGCAAACTCGGCCGCGAGGATCTTGCCCTCCAGGGCGCGCTTGCCAAAGCCGCCGGGGACCAGGATGCCCGAGGCGTCGCCTAGAACCTCGGAGACATTCTGCTCATCGAGGCTCTCGCCGTCGACTAGCTGGACGTCCACATGGCGATCGTAGAAGACGCCCGCATGGTGCAGGGCCTCGATAACCGACAGGTACGCATCGGGCAGCTGCGTGTACTTACCCACGACGGCGATCTTCACCTTGTCGGCGTGATGGTTGGCGTGATTCTGTTTGCGCAGGAACTCGTTCCACTCGCTCATGTCGCGCTCACGCGGATCCAGACCCAGGCGCTCGCAAATGCGCAGGTCAAAGTCCTGCTCGGCAAGCAGCTGCGGAACATCGTAAATGCTCGCGCAGTCCTCGTTGGTAAAGACGCAATCGGTGTCGACGTCGCAGAAGCTTGCGATCTTTCCGCGGATAGCGTCATCGATATGGTGGTCGGAGCGCAGCACGATGATATCGGGCTGGATGCCAAAGCTGCGGAGCTCCTTGACGGAATGCTGCGTGGGCTTGGTCTTGACCTCGTGGGCGGCGGCGATATAGGGAACGAGCGACACGTGGATGTAGCAGACGTTCTCGGGGCCGGCCTCCTTGCGGTACTGGCGGATGGCCTCGACAAACGGCTGCGACTCGATGTCGCCGATCGTGCCGCCCAGCTCGGTGATGACTACATCGGAGCCGGTCTGCTCCTCAATGCGGCGGAACTTGTCCTTAATGGCGTTGGTGACGTGGGGAATCACCTGCACGGTACCGCCCAAAAAGTCGCCGCGACGCTCACGGGCGATTAGGCTTTTGTAGATGGCACCGGTCGTAAAGTTGGAATCGCGGGTCAGGTTTTCATCAATAAAGCGCTCGTAATGACCCAGATCCAGGTCGGACTCGTAACCATCCTCGGTAACGAAGACCTCACCATGCTGGAACGGGCTCATGGTACCGGGGTCGACGTTCAGATACGGGTCGGCCTTCTGCATCGTTACTTTGTAGCCACGCGACTTGAGCAGACGGCCCAGCGAGGCCGCGGTGATACCCTTGCCCAGGGACGAAACCACGCCACCGGTTACGAACACATGCTTGGTCATATTGAGTTACCTGCGCTTCCCGTAGAAGTTGTTTATCCACATCTTACGGGTCTTCATTGTAATACTCGCGCCGCGAACCGTTCGCAATTTTTCTCGCGTGCGATTGCATTTCTCAATCTTGAAACAAAACGCCGCCCGGTTTCCCAGGCGGCGTCGCTATGGCAAAGATTACATGCTGTTATCGATCAGCAACCTCGTCTTCGAGCATTTCCTGAACGAGCATGCCGGTACGGACGCCCTCAAGATACCACTCGCCACGTTCGGTGAGGCAAATGCCATTTGCAAGCTGACCGCCGTCGTCGCTATAACGCGAGACGACATCAATCATGCCTTCGGAATCCAAGCGATCGATTGCGGCGCGGGCACGATACGGCGAAACCCCCACGCGCTCGGCAAGCGTTTTGCGCGAGAAACCATACGGCCCGCCATTGTCTTCGGTTTGCTGGTCGATCTCCATCAACACCAGCACCTCGACACGCTTCATATCGTTGACACTCGCACGACCCTTGCCCGCCATAGCAGCCTCCTCAAACCGAGCACGAGCATCTAACGCGCCGTGCGCGACCGACACACCTCACGATGGCAGGTAATATCCATCATGCGGCATCCCGCTAAGGATGAAACAGTTACGGTTATTGTATACCGCTCAAATTGTTTCTAGGCAGGTAAACGGCTATTTTTCGCCGAAATAGGCGCTTTATTGATCAAAAAGCCGTACCGGGCGCTAACCCGATACGGCCAAAATGCAATGCATTTACCGCGGTGCTTCAAACTTAGCGATGGAAGAAACCGCGGCGCTCAAACTTGGGCTCGCAGCACACGTTGATGCCCAACTTGCGCAGTACCGTCTCGTCCGTCGGCGAGATAATCACGCTAAAGAAGGCATCGCAACCGCGCAGCTGCTCCAGGCCCGAAAGGACGCGAGCGGCCGTCTCACTCGTGGCCGAGGTGATCGACAGCGCCATAAGCGTCTCATCGGTGTGGAGGCGCGGGTTTTTGCTGCCCAGGAAATGCGTCTTGAGCTTGCTGATGGGCTCGATCGCCTCATCGCTAATGACCTCGAGCTCAAGGTCGACGCCCGAGACATGCTTGAGGGCGTTCATAATGAGCGAACTTGCGGCGCCCAGGCGCGTGGAGGTCTTACCGGTCACCACGGAGCCATCGGGCATGACCATGGCACCCACGGGACCACCCGTCAGCTGCTCCCTGGTGAGGGCCGCCGAGCGCGCCGGTGAGTAGTTCTTATCGATGCCGGCTTTCTTCATAATAATCTTGAGACGGTCGACTTGCTCATCGCCCACGCCGGTACGGCGCACATTTTCGACCGCGGTAAAGTAGCGGCGGACGATCTCCATCTTGGAAGCGTCGCGGCAGGCATCGTCATCGGTGATGGCAAAACCGACCATATTGACGCCCATGTCCGTAGGGCTCTGGTAGGGGCTCTTGCCCAGGATCTTTTCCATCAGGGCACGGACTACCGGGAAGGCCTCGACGTCGCGGTTGTAGTTGACCGTGGTCTTGTTGTAGGCCTCCAGGTGGAAGGAGTCGATGATGTTGGCGTCATCGAGGTCTGCCGTGGCGGCCTCGTAGGCAATATTGACCGGATGCGTAAGGGGCAGATTCCAAACCGGGAAGGTCTCGAATTTGGCATAGCCGGCGGCCGTGCCATGCTTGTGCTCGTGATAGAGCTGAGACAGGCAAGTGGCGAGCTTGCCCGAGCCAGGGCCGGGCGCCGTCACGACAACGAGCGGTCGGGTGGTCTCGACAAACTCGTTCTTGCCATAGCCGTCGTCGGACACAATCAGATCGACATCGTGCGGATACCCCTCGATGGGATAGTGCAGCTTGGCGGGAATACCGAGCGCGTTCAGGCGGTTGCGGAACACATCGGCAGCGGGCTGTCCAGCGTACTGGGTGATGACCACGGCCGCGACAGCAAAGCCGTTGCCGCGGAACAGGTCAACCAGGCGCAGCACATCCTCGTCATAGGTAATGCCAAGGTCACCACGAGCCTTGTTTTTCTCGATATGGTTCGCGTTGATCGCGATGATAACCTCGACATCGTCGGCGATGCTCTTGAGCATGCGGAACTTGCTGTCCGGCTCAAAACCCGGTAGCACGCGGCTGGCATGATAGTCATCGAACAGCTTGCCGCCAAACTCCAAATACAGCTTGCCGCCAAACTGCGAGATGCGCTCCTTAATGTGAGCAGCCTGCAGCTCGATATACTTCGCGTTGTCGAAACCCTGGCGCATGTATGGCTCCCGTCCCGTTTCGTAAATTAAGTTCCTACGCGATTATAACGGAGCCCGCCCTCCCCGATAACCAGACCATCAACAGGCACCAACCAAACACGCCATCGATAAGTTGCGGTGAAATAGCTCCTGTTTAACCCCTCAAGACGGCCAAACGGGAACTATTCCACCGCAACTTCCCCTTTTGGCGCAAATTAACCTGACCCCTTTGCACCAACAGCAGAAACGTCGCGGGCAGAGAACGGACAGACACTATGACCCAATCCGAGGGCACTAAAAAGATAGGAG